>CACXYD010000147.1 GCA_902771755.1 uncultured Ruminococcus sp.
AACCTGTTCGTCACCGAGTATGAGCGTGTGTGCAACAATGTCCTCAATGCGGAACATATGCCATATCGAATAGGCAATGCTCTTGTTGTGGTAACCGTTTGCGTTGATGAACGGCATTTCGCAAAATTGTTCATCCGTGAGTTCATCTCTCAATGTGATTAGACTGCCGAAAATTTCATTTCGCAGCTTTAACAGCGTGTCGATTCCGTCTGAAAAAGTGTCTTTTCGATTAATTTGCTGTTGCATCAGCTTGTTGAGTTCCGACCATTCTTTATTCATTACTTTTCTCCTGTTCGGCTGTAATGCGCTTTGCCTCCTCGTCCATAATGTTTGCAAAGCCCGTATCATCAATCTCAACGGTTTCCGTGCTGTTTTCGGCGGCAACGGATTTGTCTGCAAATGCGTCGAAAATGTTCTGTTTACTGCCGAGTATTTTCAGGATTTTTTCGTCAACCGTTTCCTCACAAAGAAGTCTGTAAACAAGCACATTTCGTGTTTGTCCCATTCTGTATGCCCTTGAGATTGCCTGATTTTCAACTGACGGCTTGAACTGCGGTTCGCAGAGAATAATCACGCTTGCGGATTGAATGTTCAGTCCCGTACCGCCCGACTGAATTTGTGCCGGAAGAACCTTGCCCGACTCTGCCTTGTCGAACTCATCAATGATTTCCTGTCTGCGTTGAGGCGAAACAGAGCCGTTAATCGGACTTACGCACCTGTCACCGAGAAGTTCCGTGACCTTTGCAATTGTGTCAAGAAAGAACGAGAACACGATAACTTTTCTGCCGTCCTCAGCGGCTTTGTCAACGAGTTCAAGCAGTCGCTGAGCCTTTGATGACTTGCTCATATCGTCAATGTTCCACGATACTCTGCGAGCCTTGGCATAATTTCGGTTAAGTACAGCGTCCTCATATGCCGACTTTTCCTCAGAACCGAGTTCGCACCATTCTTTCTTTTCAATCAGTTCGGGAAGTTCGGTCAGCACATCTTCACGCTTTCTGCGGAAGTAAACAGGGGCGACCTTTTCACGGAATTGCGGGGCAGAGGAGAGGTACTCCATGCCCTTAATATCATCGGCAACAAGCGGTTGCAGAACCTTGATAAGTTCAATCATTTCGTCAACCTTGTTTTCGAGAGCCGTACCCGTCATAAACAGCATACGCTCTGCGTGGTCGGCAATATTGCGTACATTGCCCGTTCTCCTTGCCTCGGGATTTTTAATGTAGTGTGCCTCGTCAACAACAAGTGTTGAAAATCTGAAACTGTCGGCAAGGTCGATAAAGCCAGTAGTTTCATAGGTTGTAACGGCAACACCGCCGTTTGCAAGCCAGTTTTCAAGGGCCGAATTTCTGTCGTGACCGTGAATTTTAACAACGGACAAGTCGCTTTTTGCGGCAATTTCACGGCACCAGTTCGCAATTACGCTTGCAGGGCAGACAACCATAAAATGAGTTGCACCGCCGTTGCGTAGCAAAACCATAACGGCAATTGCCTGAATGGTTTTGCCGAGTCCCATTTCATCTCCGAGAAGAACTTTTTTCTGGTGAAGTGCGTATTTTACGCCTGTTTCCTGATATTTTCTCAGCTCACACTTCAAACCTTCGGGATTAAATTCTTCGTTTTGAATTTCACCGGCAAGTCCTTCGGGCAAACCGTAAACGCTGTTGTTATTGCCAAGAACTCCCGGTGCAATGTCCTCAAGAAGATTGTAAAAATTGATTGAGTGATTCTCAAAATCTGCCCACGCATCGTTATCGGAAATTTGATTCGCATATTGTGCAACCGAAAGATTTTTGTCGGCAAAAGTGCCGTATTCCGTGCCGATAAGCGATGAAAGAAAATTGTACGCATTCTCGGCATTCTGCTTGTTCGCCTTTGATGTAAAGAACCACTTTAACCCGCTTGTGGCGGGGGTAATGTTCGCTCTTGCCTGATTGACACGGTTCTCATATGTTGCAAGCAATTGACCGCTCTTTTTTGAAACAGGCATCACAATTCTGTACATCGCAAGAGCTCTGACAATCCTTGTTGTTTCGGCGGTTTTGTTGTCTGTGCTGAGTGACAGCTTTGTGCCGCCCTTGACCTGTGCAATCATTGCGTCAACAGTTTTGCGGATAGTTTGTGCGCCGTCAAAACTGATTCCGTTAATCATTTCAAGCTGTAAAACAGGCACATTTGCAAGATCGGCAATCGTATTGTAGCCGTTATCGTGAAGAAGTTTTACCCTGATTCCCTGCTTGTCACGGTTCAATTCGTCAACCGAAATGCCCTCAAGCGTCTGCATTGATTTTGTCGTTATGTAGCCGTCAACCGAGTTCTTGACCTCGGCTTTGTATCCCTCGGACAGCCCGTTTATGTAATGCAACTTGTTAAGATTTTCGCCGTGAACCGCCAAAACCCTCTTAGCATCACCCGATGAAAATGTCCGTCCCATATGATTTCTCCTTTATATGTGAAACTATAATTTATCGACTTGACCTATATATTATACTGCATATCGGTGCGATTGACAAATTGTTTTCTTGAATTGATACTTAACTTTTAGTTCAAAGAGTATTTTAAATTACTGGTAATATTTGTGCATTGAAATTGGGATGATTGTTTAATATAATTTGGGATGATTGTTTAATATAATAATGAAAAAGGAGGTGTGAAAATGTACACAATTGAGCATAGATATGCAATATATGTAGAACGAATAGTTAGTAGATTATTTAATTTTAATTATTGTAATAGAGATGAATTGAATATCATAAGTGCAGGTCATTTTGAATATTATCCATTAGATGCTGCAGTAATGGTTGTTTCGTATGTTTACGCAAAAGAATTGTCTTGTGATAAATCACAGTTAGCAACTTTTTTTAATAAATATGAGTCAATTTTTAAATATCCTGAAAAAAATAATGCAGACAATGAAATAGAGAATTATATCAGAGATTTGTCAGAAATCGTTAAACAATACGCATAAAATATTTAGGGGCAACTACAATGTTGCTCCTTTTTTTTATCTTATTTACTTATTAAATGAGCAATGCTCGAATAAAAGAAAAGTTTTATAAACAAACAAAAAGAGCAGTATCGTAAGACACTGCTCAAGTTATTATTGCAATCGTTACATTGATAGTTCTTGCCTATCTTGTTGCTTGCTAAGCCGAGTGCGAGAGATGAAGCAACTCTGCTACTTGTTGAAATTTTAGTAGTACGCAGAGAACCACAATATGGACATTTAACAGTCGGCTTAGAAGATAATTCATTAAGTCGTTGTTTTGTCGCTAAATCCCAGCGTCTGTTATTATTTAGGTGTTCTTCATATAGACTATTATCATATTCAGGGCAGTCTTTAAGGAATTTTTCATACCAAAAAAGATATTCAGCTTCTTGACTTCCCAAAACATCTCGTTCAAAGTGCTCTCGCTGTAATTGTTCTGTGACTTTAAAAAACAACTTACGAGGTCTTTTGAGAAAACCAACCCAACAACAATAGCATTTCTTATATGATTCCAATGCAGGGTAATTAACTTCTCCACATTTTGGACATATTGCTACTTCAAGCATTAAAACACCTTCTTATTAATATATTGTGTCTAAGAGAAAGATACTCCAAACATACTTAGACAGTGATAATGGTAAACACATCGGATGGTTTACTACAGCTACAAAAGCCAGAGTAACGCAAGATATTACCAATGCTACTGACAAATATAAAGAATATAAAACCTACGCCGAAAGTTTAGATGACAAAGTTTTAAGAAATGCAGTGACTGTTGACGAAGCAGACATACTCAAGCAGTCAAAATTTGCAGAAGCTACAAAAGACTTAAACCAAGAATTATTAAAAGGCATAAAATACAACACAGATTACGCCGAATCGGAGAGTCTCTTAAGTAAAAATGCTAAATCAATGTCAAGCTCCTTCTCAGGTATCAAAGGCCCGTACAGCGGAAAGACTAAGACCCCCGTCCTGGTTGGTAACTACCTGAGCCTGTTAGAGGCTAAGGCCGAGTTGATCAATGCAGGTGTCAACATGGGTGGTTTCTGTTGGGTGCTCGATGCCAAGGCAGAGGCACTTTTGAAGGCTACACCAAAGGCCAAGGGCCAGGGTGGCTTTATCATTGAGAATGGCAAGTTGGACGGTGATCCGTACTTCGTAAGCCACTATATCCGTGAGAACGCCACCGC
>CACXYD010000148.1 GCA_902771755.1 uncultured Ruminococcus sp.
TTTGCCATGGCGCTGCAGTGCAGGGAGCAGGGTACCGATCCCTGTCAGGTATGTCCTTCCTGCAGGAAGATCCAGAGCGGCAATCATCCGGATGTGATCTATGTCACGCATGAGAAGCCAAACTCCATCGGTATTGACGACATCCGGGAGCAGCTGATCCGCACCGGCCGCCATACCGGAAATCGGAAGATGATCTCCAAAATAAAGATGCGTACCATGTGCTTCATCGACCAGCACTTTCATGCCGGCGGCATGCGCCAGCTTTACAATACTCTTCAGGTCGGATGCTATGCCATAATATGTCGGATTGTTAACAATAATGCCGACTGCCTTCGGATGCTCTTTAATCGCCTTTTCAACATCATGTACAGCCATTCCTGTTGCAATGGGTTCACTCATTATGAGCGTAGGTTCACTTATTGACCAGGTAATTGTTCAGCGTGTACTCCTCAATATGATTGAAACTAATCCGCAGGCCTTGCAGGCACAGTACAGTCAGTATTTCACAGCCGATATGTTCTATGCCGATACAAAGACAATCCACACCAGCCTTTGGGGTTGCTACTCAGCCGCACTTACATTCCTTCAGCTTGTAACAGCCGTAACTCAGGTGTTCGGCTCAAGCGCTATGCCGAATGTAACAAGTGCCTGGACAAAGGGCAACAAGGACGAACTCAAGAAGTCAATCGAAACCGTTATCCGTCTTACAATGCTCTTTACATTCCCGATGGCTCTCGGTATGATGGCACTTTCATTCCCGATTATGGGACTTGTGTATAACGATCCGCTTATTACAGATGTCGGCGGAAGAATCCTCCTCATCATGGGTGTTACGACAATCTTCGGTGCGGCATCAACTCCTGTATGCAGTATGCTCCAGGGTATCGGCAGAGTTGACCTCCCGATGAAGTTATACACAGTATGTATGGCTATCAAAATCGGCATTACATGGATGTTCGTAAGCGTTCCCGAAATCAATGTTCAGGGTGCAACAGTCGGTTCAATGATTACTTATGCAATTATGACAATCGTAGGTATGTACCTGCTCATCAAGTATTCAAAAATCAAGCCCGATTTATTCGGTACAACAGTAAAACCGTTCATCGGCGCAATTGCAAGTGCCGCATCGGCATTCGGTGCTTACCACCTTATGGACAGCATTATCGGCTCTGCAAGAATGTCAATTGCAGTTTCTCTCGTAGTTGCAATCATTGTTGCGGTTATCGTTTATATTGCTGTATTGTTGATATTGCGTGCTTTTACGGCAACAGAACTGAAATTTTTGCCGAAAGGTGAGAAAATCGCAAAAACACTTGAAAAATTAGGATTAATTAGGTAAAATATATATCTGTTGCGGTTATTTCCGCTTCAATAAAAATCTGTATTATCTATAAGATTTATCGGAGATGTCACGAATGAAATTTACAGAAAAAGAAAATTATAATTTTAATGACCTTGTTGAAATAGTAAAAATCCTTCGTGCGCCCGATGGTTGTCCGTGGGACAGAGAACAGACTCACAAGTCAATCCGTTCAAATTTTATTGAGGAAACATATGAGGCTGTTGAGGCAATTGATACAGACGACCTCAATTTGCTCAAGGAGGAACTCGGTGATGTTCTTCTGCAGGTTGCTCTGCATGCGGAAATCGAAAGTGAACAGGGAACATTTGATATAAACGATGTCTGTGACGGAATCTGCAAAAAGCTCATTATCCGTCATCCCCATGTTTTCGGTGATGTCAAAGCCGACACTACCGAAAAGGTTCTCAAAAACTGGGATGCAATCAAGATGAAAACAAAATCCCAGAAAACTCAGACACAGGCAATTCTCAGCGTGTCAAAGGCACTTCCGTCACTCATGCGCAGTACAAAAATCCAGCAGAAAGCCGCAAAGGTCGGTTTTGATTGGGAGAATGTAAACGGTGCGCTTGATAAGCTTTTTGAAGAATGTGACGAGCTTAAAGCCGCTATTGAGAATAATGATGTTGAAAATCAGCGTGAAGAACTCGGCGATGTACTTTTCTCAACAGTTAATGTTGCAAGATTCTTGAATATCGACAGCGAACACGCACTCTATGATGCCTGTGACAAATTCACCAACCGTTTTTCTTCTGTTGAAAAGCTTGCAAACGAGCGTGGAATAGATATGAAAACGGCACCGTTATCTGTACTCGATTCCCTTTGGGATGAAGTTAAATTATCTAAGAATTATTAATTGGAGGTTTATTATTATGAACAAAACAGAACTTATTGCTGCAGTTGCCGAGCAGAGCGGACTTTCAAAGAAGGATGCAGAAAAGGCAGTTTCTTCAACAATAGACACAATCATCAATACAGTAGCTGAAGGCGAAAAGATTCAGATCGCAGGTTTCGGCACATTTGAACAGCGTCAGAGAAATGCAAGAACAGGTTGTGATCCAAGAACAGGTAAGTCAATCGAAATCCCTGCTTCAAAGGTTCCTGCATTCAAAGCAGGCAAGGGCTTTAAGGATGTAGTAAACAAGTAATCTTGTTTTATATTTCGGGTAATGGTACGCTGTATCATTACCCTTTTTTAATTAAAAATAGGAAAGGTTTATAATATGCGACTTGACAAATATTTAAAAGTTTCCCGACTCATCAAACGCAGAACAGTTGCCAATGAGGCGTGTGATGCAGGCAAAATCACAGTTAATGACAAGGTTGCCCGTGCGTCCTATGATGTAAAAGTCGGTGATGTAATCGAAATTACACTCGGTTCAAAAAGTGTAAAGGTTAAGGTCACAGAGGTAAAAGAAGTTGTTCGCAAAGAAGATGCGGCAACAATGTATGAGGCAGTAGTCTGATTTTCTTTTACAAAAATAAAAAAGAATAATTTTATTTCTTTCTCCGTATAAATTACTGATAACTAATTTATACGGAGGTTTTTTTATGCAGGAAATGCCAAAGGCTAAGAATCATACCATAATGCTTGACAACAGAGGAAAACTTGTAATGACAGGTGCGGAAGATGTTTCGGGTTTCAACGAAGAAACGGTGTCGGTAAAAACCTCCTGCGGTTGCCTTGTAATCAAAGGAGAAAATCTGCACATTGATAAGCTCAATCTTGAAACAGGCGATGTTTCGATTGACGGAAAAATCAATGCAATGCAGTATCTCGGCAACGGTGCGTCAAAATCAAAACTTTCAAAACTCTTTAAGTAGGTGTAATCTTGGAGCTGACTTTTGCGCAACAGTCAACCGCCTTTCTGTATTCACTCATATTCGGAGCGGCGGCAGGACTGCTCTATGATATATTCAAAATAATCAGAATGACGCTTTGCAAAGGAAAAGTATCGGTTTTTGTTGTTGACTTTCTTTATGTTTTCATTGTGTCATTGAATCTGTTTATTTTTTCTGTTGCATATATGCTCGGTTTTTTCAGAGTATTTGTAATGCTCGGTTCGATTTTCGGTTTTATTGTCTGCAGATTAACCCTCGGACGACTTTTGTCGCTTGTATATTGTCCGATGATTCGTTTCACGGGTAGAGTCTGTACGAAATTTTCGCAAAAAATTAAAAAAAATCTCAAAAAGCTATTGAAAAACAGCAACAAGATATTGTATAATGTGGGTAAGAATAAAGGTATATTTAGAAACAATGATAATAACTCAGTAGAGAAAGCAGATAGTTTTAAAGATGAAAAAAAGCACAAAGAAAGAAAAAGAAAGCACTGCAACCTCTCAGCAGACCGAAGACAACGCAATAAAGGAGATAACTCCGAAAAAGCGTAAAAAGGGAAGATACATTTTGATTTATCTCGCAATTATCGGTTTTGTTTTTTATGCCGTAATTACAATCATCAATCAGAATGTTCAGATTGCAGAGAAGAAGGCAGAGCTTACAGATTTGCAACAGCAAATCAGCGTAGTTGAGATTCAGTCGCAGTATCTGAAAAAAGTTCAGAATTACAAGGGTGACGATCTCAAGAAATACATTGAAAAAATAGCTAAAGATGAATTAGGCTATGTCGGTGACGGTGAAAGAATTTTCATCAATGTTGCCGGAGAATAAAAGGGTAGAAATAATTTTA
>CACXYD010000149.1 GCA_902771755.1 uncultured Ruminococcus sp.
GATGATTTATTTGCACCGATTATTTTATTGTATAGATTATCGGCAGCAGTTTTGAATTCATCACAAGATAATGTAAGCAGTACATCCTCTGTATCTGTATTAACAACCGACACAGTATCATCGGCTTTGTTAATTCTGAATTCAAGTGTACCGATAGGCTCGGTGCGGATGATATTGATTATGTTATAAAACATATCATCTTTTTTATTTAATTCGGCATCCGCTGCATACAGTTTTTTTATTTCAAGCAAACGAAGAAAAGCATATATTTCGCTCCATTCGCCTTTGTTTCCCGAAAGTTTAGGCATTGTCGAGTACCTCCTTAATTTGTTTTGCGATAGCTTCGATAACATTTACGGTTACGCTGTTTCCGAATTGTTTATAAAGATGAACATCGGCAAGCGGAAGATTAAATGTATCCGGAAAGCCCTGTAATCGAGCCCATTCTCTCGGCGTCATTTTTCTGATACCTTCCTTATTGACTTCTCCTTTAATGTGTGTTGTCGGTGTTAAATCTTTTTGTCGTTTATCAATCAGCAAATTGCGTTCTCTGCCCATTCCGCCGCATACAATAGCCCCGGCAATACCGTCCCATTCACGAATTTCATATCCGAAACCGTTACCTTTTGCCGCATGACGGGCTTTGTGCCTTCTCAGCGTTTCCATATAGACATCGCTTAAATAATATTTAGCCGGTACTGGCTTTTCTTCAATAATATCTTTCAGCCTTTTGGTATCATCCGTTGACTTTGGAAATTCAAATTTTTCGGGTGCAATATCATTTCTGAAAGCCACAATATATATTCTTTCTCTGTTTTGGGGAACCCCGAAATCTTTACTGTTAAGTACATCACTGAAAACTTTATATCCCAAATCTTCAAAAGTTTTTTTGATTATTTCAAATGTTCTTCCTCTGTCATGAATCTTTAATCCCTTGACATTCTCACAAAAAATAACCTTTGGTTTGTCTGCTTCGCAAATTCTCGCAACATCAAGAAACAAAGTGCCTCGGCAAAGGCCTTTATAATTATCATCAAACCCTTGCCTTTTTCCTGCAAGACTGAATGCTTGGCAAGGGAACCCCGCAAGGCATATGTCAAATTGCGGAATATCGGTTTCGTTTATCTTTGTTATATCTCCCGCAATTTCAAAATCATCTTTGAAATTTGCTTTGTATGTTTTTTGAGCATACTCGTCCCATTCACTTACAAAAACCGTACTTATTTCATCACCGAAGGCTCGTTCAAATCCGAGACGAATGCCGCCGATTCCCGCAAATAAATCTATTGATTTATACATAATTGAAAATCCTTTCAAAAATTCACATTAATATCCTATAATTAAGATTCCTTTTAACGGAAACACAAACCTATCACTTGCACACATTGCCTTAAAGAAATCACAAACTTTTTGATAATCACATTGAGTCCTGTATATATTTCTTACGGCAATACACAGATATTCGACATCTGCCATACAGCAAGCTTCAAAAAAGTCTTTAAGAAATTGATAATTTGATACTGCCCGACCTGCTTCAACCTCAATTACAATCTTTGCTTCTTTATTAAAGGCATCAACTTCAAAATTTAATGCGGGAATACCGCATTCTCCGTATAATACAGGCATTTTAATTTTATCTTTATCACATTTACTCTTTTCAACAACATAGCCTATTCCTTCAAGACTATTCGAAATGGTTTTTAATACTTCGTTACTTTGCAATGTATGTAAATCGGATGAAATCTTATTTTTATTATTTTCAAAAACCGATACTATTTTTAATAAATCATCAGACACCTTTTTGTTTTGAGGAAAATACGACCATTTCATAATATTAATCTCCTTTTACAGCTTTTTCTATAATCTCGGCACATCCTGCAACATCTTTTTTTATTTCATTACCCCAGAAGCGAAGAACAATCCATCCCTCAGATTCAAGTTTTTCGGTAACTTCTTTATCTCTTTCAATGTTTCTTTCAATTTTGGGAATCCAAAAATCCTGATGCGATTTGAATTCCTTTTTCTTATTATCCCAATCATAACCGTGCCAAAATTCACTGTCGCAAAATACCGCAACTTTTTTGCCTATAAAAACAATATCCGGTTTACCGAACACTTTTTTGGAGTTCTTCTGATAGCGTAAACCCCTTGACCAAAGTTCTTTTCTAAGCATAACTTCTATCTTTGTGTCTTTGGACTTAACTTGGTGCATATTGTATGATATTTGTTCTTTGGTTTTATGCATTTGTACTGCCCTCGTCTTTAACAAATTCACACACATCGCCAATATTGCATTCAAGGGTTTCGCATATTTTCATAAGAATTTCCATACTGACAAATTCATCTTTACTCAGTTTTGCAACGGAATTACTGCTGATATGTGCCTGTTCTCTCAGCTGATATTTTTTCATTTTTTTATCTATAAGTATTTTCCATAATTTATCATAACTGACTTTCATGTTTGACCTCCTTGTCTGCTTAAAGCAATTATATCATCGGGACAAGCATATTTCAATATAATAAGTTTGCAAACGCCAATTTTTTATATTTACAGTACAAAATATTTACTGCTAATTTTTATTTGTTTAAATTGTAAATAGAGATACATATATTTCAAGCATAGCATACTCTAACGATTAAGTATTCATCTATGCGATATTTTCCTCTCAATTCATTATGGGTTGGGAGGATTTTTTTATTTTCTGAAAGTTTTTCTCTCTAGCGGGGGTACAAAACGCTTCTCCCGGTTCAAACAAGTGAGGGGTTAAATAAAAAATATTTTGCAAATCAAGAAAAATGGGTGTGCATTTTGATACCTCTTGTCCAAATGAGTGAAGGGATAAATTTCAATAAGGGGTTTCAGGGTGTCCCTGACAATGCGTTTGTACCGTTTTTTCGCCGCAGGAGTAAAAACGGTCTGCTCGCTAAGATTTGTCATTACGACTTAATAAATAAGTTTTAATGAAAAAACTTGCTGACGAATTTAATAAAAAATACGAAAAAATTTAAAATTTTTTGCCTTGCAGGGGGTACAAAATGCCTCTCCCGGTTCAAACAAGTGAAGGGGATAATTAAAAAATATTTGTCAGAGGGTTAATTTTTGACTGTTTCCGTTGCCTACCAAGTGAGGGGTGAAATTTTATTTACAAATAAGATGTGCAAAACAGCCTCCCGATTCAAACAAATGAAAGGAGTTTTTACAATGCCGAGATTATCAAAGAAAGGAAAACAAGAATGGAATTTTTTCATAAATCCCAAAACTGGCAGAAGAACATACAACAGTCTTTGTCTTAAATGCAAAAGCAACTGCAAACAAAGTTACAAAGCGACCATTATTTTCTGTCCGAAGTACAAAACGAAAAGAAGTGTAAAAATCATCAAAAATCGCCGTAAATATGACGATAACAGCTGATTTAATATAGCTACACTAATTTTTAATAAAAAGCCGATATAAGCAAAAAAATTGCCATTTTCGGCACCAAATCAATACAGAAACGGAGGTGATACAGTGAACAGATATTTCAAAACAACGGATACCAAGAACTTTGCTTTTTACAAAGTACCTAAAGCGTTATTTGAAGAAAAGTACAAGTCGGTTTCAACCGATGCAAAAATGCTGTACGGTCTTTTGCTCGACCGAATGTATCTGTCCGTTAAAAACGGATGGGTAGATAAGCAAGGCAGAGTGTATCAATATTTCACAATAAAATCCGCACAAGAAAAACTGCATTTCGGTCACGAAAAAATATGTAAATTATTTTCTGAACTCGAAGCTGTGGATTTAATTATCCGCAAAAGGCAAGGTCAGGGAAAGCCGAGCATTATCTATCTAAAACAATTCTGATTTTCGGTTTTCTTGATTTCCGAATAACGGAAGGTAATAAGACTTAATAGATTAAGACTGTTACCGGCCGAGAAAAAGTAACCGTCAAACGTACATTCTTGAATTAAAATAGCCAGTGGGGAATTTTGAATCCCACTGGCATATATATTGTTATTCAGATTTTGATTTACAACTTT
>CACXYD010000150.1 GCA_902771755.1 uncultured Ruminococcus sp.
GCAGGCACAGCACGGTGGCGATGGACGAGCAGCCCAGATTGACTATGTTGTTGCAGATCAATATTGCGGTCAGGGCATTGTCAAAGCGCTCGACGACATACTGCGCGTTTTTCGCCTTGCGCACGCCGTCCTCGGCGTTCTGCTGGATACGGATCTTGTTCGCGAACGAAAAGGCCGTTTCCATAGCAGAAAACAACGCGGAAAGCATTACGAGCAGAAAGATGACAACACCCATAATTATGTCAGATGTCAACTAAATATCACTCCATAACAACTTCCGACAGGTTCTGTCGGAATAATATTTCTTTAATACTACTATAATTCTTTTAAATAATTATTGCTTATTAGAAATAAAGAAATAAAATTATTGAAATAATTTTGCTGTAATGGTATAATAGGCACTAAAGGCTTTTTACAATCGAATAGTGTGGCTTGCGTATCTTATTTTTGATATACGCATACATTTCGTGTGCAATTTCGGAGAAACTATTCTCGGAGGTGCATACAATGCCACAAAAATCAAAATCTTCAAAAACCTCATCAAAAAAGGGAAACTATGTGAAAAATCCCGCATCAGATGACGATCCGCAAAAGCTTGCAAACGACAGCCCCATAAGTGAAGAACACACAGACCAAATTGACGAAACAGGCTCTGTTCTCACAACTCACAAGGACTGCGTGTTGCATTGCCTGACGATTATCGGTCAGATTGAAGGTCATTACATTCTTTCGCAACAGAACAAAACCACAAAATACGAGCATGTTATCCCTCTGCTTGTTTCGGTTGAGGAGGACGAAAGAATTGACGGACTGCTTGTACTGATTAACACAGTCGGCGGAGATGTTGAGGCAGGTCTTGCAATTGCCGAGGTGATTTCGGGAATGAAAAAACCGACCGTTTCAATCGTACTCGGCGGAGGTCATTCAATAGGAATTCCGCTTGCCGTTGCGGCAAAGAAAAGCTTTATCGCAAAGAGTGCGTCAATGACGGTTCATCCCGTAAGAACAACGGGACTCACACTCGGAGTTCCGCAAACTTTTGAATATTTTCAGCGTATGCAGGACAGAATCACAACCTTTGTTGCCGAAAATTCCAACATTACAAAAGACCGTTACAATCAGCTTGTGCTTAACACAGGTGAGCTTGTAATGGATATCGGAACGATTCTTGAGGGAGAAGAGGCTGTTGAAGAAGGCTTGATTGATGAAGTCGGAACAGTTTCCGATGCAATTGACGCTCTTTATGATTTGATTAAAGAAAACAAAGAGAGCAAGCCAAAACCTAAAAAATCACGCTCAAAAAAGCAGGAAAAATGATTTCGGGCTCTTTGCCCGAATACATATATATCGTGACCTTTTTAAATTTGTATGAAATCTGAATTATGCCAACCTATACGGCTTTTCAGCGTACAAATAATGAAGAAGGTCTGTAAAACTTAATTTTTTGGAGGGAATACATAACCATGTCAATTTTAGATGCTATCATTCAGGGCATTGTTCAGGGACTTACCGAATTTTTGCCTGTATCAAGCAGCGGTCACCTTGCAATCACACAGCACATTCTCGGTGCAGGCACAGGTGACAGCAATCTTTTCTTTAATGTAATGCTCCATGTCGGCACACTCGTTGCCGTTATCGCATTCTACCACAAACTTGTGTGGGATCTTATCAAAGAATTTTTCCTTATGATCAAGGATATTTTCACAGGCAAGTTCAAGTGGAGCAAAATGAGCTACAACCGCAATCTCGTTGTAATGCTCATCATCGGTCTTATGCCTCTGTTCTTGCTTTTCTTGCCAATCCCCGGAACAGATATGAAACTCAAAGACCTTGCAGACCAACTTTCTGCAAGTCCTGTTCTCATAGTAACCGCTTGTTCGCTCATTCTCACAAGCATTTTGCTTGCAATCGGTATTATCCGTAACCGCAAGAGCGTTGCCTCAACTCACAAACACCTTGCAACAAAGAGCAATGCCAAGGCAACAAGGGATAATTTCAATGTTGTTGACGCAATTCTTGTCGGTGTAACACAGGTTTGTGCCGCACTTCTTCCCGGACTTTCACGCTCAGGCTCAACACTTGCAGTCGGCGAAATGAGAGGAATCTCAAAGCAGAAGGCTCTTGACTATACATTTGTACTCGGTATCCCGTCAATCCTTGCGGCGGCACTTCTTGAGGGTGTGGATGCAATCAAATCACCCGAGGGCTTAAGCAATGTTGAATTCCTTCCCCTGATTATCGGTATGGTGGTTTCAGCAGTTGTAGGCTACCTTGCAATCGTAATTTTTAAGTGGTTCTTAAAATCCGACAAAATGGAGATTTTCGTAATCTACACAGCGATTGTCGGTATCGCATTTGTTGTTATTTCAATCATTGAAATGAACACAGGCGTAAACCTTTTCACAGGTGCATCAATCGCATAAATTTTAAATGGAGTGATTTTATTGGCAGCTAACAAAAAAACAGCTGACAAAACTAAAAATACTACGGCAGGCAGAAAAAAGACTTCTTCAAAAACCTCATCAAAAGGTGCAAAAACTGCAAGCCGAACCAAAGCATCCGCTGTTCCCAAAAGGAGCAGCGGACTTTCGCCGCGTGTAAGGGCGATTCTCTATGCCGCCGTTGCGGCTGTTTTTGTCTGCATAATTTTCATAAAAGGTTCAAATGTTTGGACAATGATACGCAGTTTCTTTTTCGGAGTTCTCGGATTCGGAATTTTCCTTGTTCCCGTAACACTTTTCTATTTGTGCGTTATGACCGAAAAGGAAAAACAGGTTGCACGCTATAAGCTGAAACTTTTTCTTTGCGTTGTCATAATTCTGTTTATCGGTGCGTTGATTTATGCAGGCAGCGGTGCAAAATATTCGGACATGAACTTTTTTGCGTGTCTTGGAAATCTTTTCAAAGATGCCTCCGACACCTCAAATTATATGACTTTCGGTTGCGGAATAATCGGCGGATTGCTCGGCTATCCGCTTGTTGTGCTGTTTGGCAGTACAGCCGCACTTTTCACAAGCTTTGTTGCAACAGCCGCACTTGTTCTTATTGTTGCAAACATTTCTATTAAAGATATGACAGCGGCGGCATCAAGAACAGCCGTACATATCCGTGAAGCAGGTGAGGAGAGGGCAAGAGTCCGCAGAGAACGCAGAGAAGAAAACCGTGAACGAAAGCTTGCAGAAAGAGGCAGTATCGACATTGCACTTGACGGTGAAAACAGAAAGCCTTCGGGAAGTTTTATTGACATTCCGCTTGATGACAAAAAGTCAAAGGCAAAGAAAACAAAGTCGGCAGTCAACGGAATTGACACGGATATTGCCGATTCAAAGGAAGAAAATGCCGCTGACAAGGACTTGTCACAAGATCTTATCAACATAATCAACCGTGCAAGCAAGCCTATGGGCAAGAGTGCCGACAACACGGTTTCTGCAATCGCAGAGGATATCTCAAACGAAAAATCGGTTTCTAAGGCTGAACCTGTACAGGACAAGCCCGATGCCGAAACTGAGAACATCGTCAAAAAAGCACTTCTCAAAAGCAAAAAAGACGATAGTGAGGAGGCAGACGATGAAATTGCAGAACAGCTTGACAAGGCTGTTCGTTCTGATAATTCTCAAAAAGAAGAAACGAAGTATCAGTTTCCGCCGATTCAGTTGCTCAAGCCAAAGCTTGATTCCGATGACAGCGACGCAATGGAAGAAATGCAGAATAATGCCAAAAAGCTTATTGACACCCTCACAAGCTTTGGTGTAAAGGCAAGCATTGTAAACATCTGCCGAGGTCCGTCTGTAACACGCTATGAATTACAGCCAGCCCCCGGTGTTAAAATCAGCAAAATTACAAATCTTTCAGATGATATCGCACTCAGCCTTGCCGCAAACGGTGTCCGTATTGAAGCGCCTATCCCCGGCAAAGCCGCAGTCGGAATTGAAGTTCCGAACAAGGTTGTAAGCATGGTAACAATGCGTGAATTGATTGATTCGGACAAGTTCAGAAACAGCAAAAGCAAGCTCACAACC
>CACXYD010000151.1 GCA_902771755.1 uncultured Ruminococcus sp.
CTTTCACAGCGAAGGTTATTTGCTCGTGACTAAAAATGAAACTGTTCTTTTTGTTGATTTCAGATATCATGAGGCTGCTTTAAAAAAATCAAGCGGATGCAGAGTTGTTTGCTTTACAAAGTTGTTTAAAGACCTTGTAAGCGAATTTAAGAACAAATCTGTTGCAAATGTACTTTTTGAGGCATCCGATATTACAGTTGAAAAATACAATCGTTTTAAAAAGGCATTTTCAGAAAACAATATTGAATGCATTTGTGACGGCAATCTTGATCGTAAGATTGAAGAAATCAGATGTATCAAGGATGAGTCGGAAATTGAAAAAATCGCTAAAGCACAGGAGATAACCGAAAAGTCATATCTTGAAGTGCTTAATTACCTTAAACCCGGTGTCAGCGAACGCAGGATTGCACTTGAACTTGAACACCTTATAAAGCTTAACGGCGGTGAAGGTGTTTCATTCGATCTCATCACGATTACAGGTAAAAAGACTTCACTTCCACACGGTCTACCGTCAGATGATATTGTCAGTGAGGGGGATTTCTTTACTTTTGATATCGGTTCAATTTTTGACGGCTATCACAGCGACACTACTCGAACGGTTGCAATCAAATCTGCAAGTGAAGAAATGAAAATGATTTATGACATCGTATTAAAAGCCCAGCTTGCCGTACTTGACGGTGTTAAGCCCGGAGTAAAATGTTCTGATGTCGATAAAATTGCAAGAGATATAATCTCGGAAAACGGTTACGGAAAATATTTCGGTCATGCAACTGGTCACGGCGTAGGTCTTGATATCCACGAATCTCCCGTTGTATCTCCGAGAAGTGAAACAATACTCAAAAAAGGTATGATAATAACCGATGAACCCGGTATTTATCTGCCCGGTAAATTCGGTGTTCGCATCGAAGATATGCTTTGTGTGACTGATACGGGGTACAAAAACTTTGTTTCACTCCCGAAAGAACTCATTATTGTATAATAAAAGTCTTGCATTTTTCGTCATTGTTATGTATAATGTAAATTGTTATATTACGGCATACATTACCGTATTTCCGTATGAAAGATAATTAGGAGGTATTACTAATGATATCAGCAGGTGATTTCAGAAACGGCGTTACATTTGAAATGGACGGTCAGGTTGTATCAATCATCGAATTCCAGCATGTAAAGCCAGGTAAGGGTGCTGCATTTGTAAGAACTAAAATCAGAAATGTTATTACAGGCGCAGTAGTTGAAAAGACTTTCAACCCAAATGATAAGTATCCCACAGCTTTCATTGACAGAAAGGATATGGAATACAGCTATTCAGACGGCGATCTTTACTACTTCATGGATACAGAAACATGGGAGCAGATCCCGATTAACAAGAGCGTTCTCGGCGACAACTTTAAGTTCGTTAAGGAAAATATGGTATGCAAGGTTCTTTCTTACAAGGGCAATGTATTCGGTATTGAGCCTCCGAACTTTGTTGAACTTAAGGTTACTAAGACAGATCCCGGCTTTAAGGGTGACACAGCAACCAACGCTACAAAGCCTGCAACTCTTGAAACAGGTGCTGAAATTAAAGTTCCTCTCTTCATTGATGAGGGCGAAGTTATTCAGATCGACACAAGAACAGGCGAGTACATGGGCAGAGCATAATTTCTGCAGGAGAATCAGTTATGAATCTTACTGAAAAAATTTCTTACATTCGTGGTCTTTGCGACGGTCTTGAACTTGATGAGTCAAAACCTGAAGTAAAGGTTCTTAATGCAATCGTTGATCTTCTTGATGATATGGCTTTTGAAGTATCTGACATGGAAGAACTTTATGATGAATTAAGCGCTCAGGTTGACGAAATTGATCAGGATCTTGCTGATGTTGAGTCTGATGTTTATGATGACGAGGACTATGACATTGAAGATTATGATGATGAAGATGATGACTACGATTTTGATGATGAAGAGAATCCTTTTTATGAGGTAACTTGTGATTCATGCGGTCAGAAACTTAATGTTTCCGAAGATGTCCTTCTTGAAGGCGAAATCGAGTGTCCTAACTGCGGTGAGAACCTTGAGTTTGATTTCTCGGAGCTTTTCAGCGATGAGAATGATGACGAGTGTGATGCCGATTGCGCATCATGCGGCGGTTGTTCAGACACAGAAGAATAATTAACAAAACAAACACCCTTCGTATAGTATATACGAGGGGTGTTTTTATGCTGTACAGAAAAAGGCGTAAAAAAAAATTCGTTCTTTTAAAGAAAATACTTCTTACTGTTGTTTTGCTGATTACGGGTGTTACCGTTTTCTGTGAAGTACATTTGTCTGATTTCAGACCGGAGTACATAAGAATTCAGGCTGAAATATTGTCTGTAAATTCCGTCTGCGATGCGGTGAATAATACACTCGACAAACTTAATTATTCATACAGCGATATAGCAAAGATTAATTGTGATAAAAACGGAAATGTGCAATCCATTGAAACGGATTCGTTCAAAATCAACAGAATTAAAGCCGATATCACAAAAGCTGTTCAGAACGAAATAGCTAAAGTATATGACAATGAAATTGAAATACCAATCGGTGCATTTACGAATATTACAATACTCTCAAATGTTGGCCCTTGCATTCCCGTGAATTTTAACTTGACAGGAAGTTTTTCTTCGGAAGTCATAAGTACATTTGAGCAGGCAGGGATAAATCAGACAATCCACCATATAAAGCTTTTACTCACCTCAAAAATTATGACAACTTCGCTTGATTACTCCGGTAAAATAACATTTACTACCGATTTTGAAATTGCCCAATCCGTAATAGTGGGTAATATACCGTCTGCATACGGATCTCTCCTTCAGAATTACAAGAAGTAAATTTTGAAAAACCTGTGAAAAACATTGAAAAACCGTATATCTTGTGTTATAATCTAACAGTTAATACAATGGGTTAGGAGGCATTTCTTTGCCTGACAGTCAGAAAATTTCCGAAAAACAATCGGAGTATATGAATTTAATAGCTGAAATTATGGATATTCGCAAAAGAGGAGAGAAACCCGTTGCGTATATCAGAACATACGGCTGCCAGCAGAATGTGGCTGATAGTGAAAAAATCAAGGGTATGCTCGAACAATCGGGATTTGAGTTTGCAGATGAACCAGATAATGCCGATTTCATACTCTTTAATACCTGTGCCGTAAGAGAACACGCTGAGGACAGAGTGTTCGGTAATGTCGGTGCATTAAAAAATCTTAAGCGTAAACATCCGCAGATTCTTATTGCTTTGTGCGGTTGTATGATGGAGCAGGAGCATGTTGCCAACAGAATTTACAAGAGCTTTCCTTTTGTAGGTCTTGTGTTCGGTACTCATTCGTTGCACCATTTCCCTGAGCTTATGTATAACGCTCTTCTTGACGGCAAGAGAGTGTTTGAAAGAGGTAATGACGATAACCAGCTTTATGAGGGATTCCCCGTTAAGCGTGACGGCAGTTTCAAGGGTTGGTTACCGATTATGTACGGTTGTAACAACTTCTGTACATATTGCGTTGTACCTTATGTTAGAGGCAGAGAACGCAGTCGTGAAAAGAATATTATTGTTTCTGAGGCTAAAAATATGATTGAGTCGGGTTATAAAGATATTACCCTTCTCGGTCAGAACGTAAACTCTTACGGTAAAGGCCTTTCAGAGCAGGTTAACTTTTCACAGCTTTTGCGTGAGGTTGATTCAATTGACGGCGATTATTGGCTCCGCTTTATGACATCACACCCGAAAGATTGTTCAAAGGAACTTATTGACACAATTGCATCGGGTACTCATATAAGTAAGCATCTTCATCTTCCGTTCCAATGCGGTTCGGACAGAGTGCTTGAGGCAATGAATCGTCACTATGACCGCAAGAAGTATCTTGAAATAATCAATTATGCTAAAGAAAAAATTGACGGTCTTTCACTAACAAGTGATATCATTGTAGGTTTCCCCGGTGAAACCTATGAAGATTTCAAAGAAACTTTATCACTCATCCGTGAGGTT
>CACXYD010000152.1 GCA_902771755.1 uncultured Ruminococcus sp.
ATTGAGTGGGTATCCGGATCCTTTGGCTCTCATGTATCTTATCTGTATCCTATGAGTGTGCTGAACGGAAAAGGTGCCAGAGCTGAGTTTACCGGCGTGACTTTTGCTGGAGAGGGACAGGACTTAGATACAGGAACGAAGGTGGTGCATAATGCGGAAGATACTTCTTCCTACATCAATACACGCTCCATCAGTAAGTCCGGCGGTATCAATACCTTTAGAAGCTCCGTCATCATCGGGAAAAATGCCCACAGAAGTAAATCTGCCGTATCTTGTGAATCCCTGATGGTAGACGATATCAGTCGCTCTGATACGATACCTGCTATGGATGTAAGATGCGCCGATGCAGATGTGGGACACGAAGCCAAGATCGGAAGGATCAGTGATGACGCCATATTCTACCTCATGTCCAGGGGCATCAGTGAAGAGGATGCAAAGGCCATGATAGTCAGCGGCTTTGCAGACAATGTATCAAAGGAACTTCCGCTTGAATATGCGGTTGAAATGAACAATCTCATTCAGCTTGAGATGAAGGGCAGTATCGGATAAGGAGGACATTATGGTTGATAATAAAGACTTAACAGTGAACTTTCTTCCGTCACCCACATGGAACCGTTTGGGAGTGAATCAGGCAAAGATTCAAAATATTCCCGTTGACGGGTGGAACAGCGTTCCTGTTCAAAAAGAAATAATCGAAAAATATACAAACAATTCCGATTTGGAAATTTGGGATTCATTTGCAAATATTCAGACAGGTATGGGCAAGGAGATTGACGAAATCTCAAAAATGTCGCCGACTGAAAAAATCAGAATATCGGCTGATAAAACAAAAAGCGAAAAACTGTTTTTTAATTTCCAAAACGGTGAAAATGCTTTTGCGGATGTAGAACTTTACGCTCCCGAAAACGCAGAACTTACCGTGTTTATGACAATGCAGTCGGATAAGAATGCAAGCGGCATTTGTGCAGTAAGGACAAGGTTTAAGGCTGAAAAAAGTGCAAAAATCAGACTCGTACAGCTTAATCTCCTTTCACCAAACTTCCGCTTTATTAATGATGTCGGTGCAGAATGCGCAGATGATGCAACTGCAGAGATATTACAGCTTTTTATCGGCGGTAATGAAACCTATACAGGCACAAAGACAACACTTATCGGCAAACAGAGCAATCTTGACCTCAATGTCGGCTACTATTGCAAAGACGAGCAGTTGCTTGATATGAACTATGTTGCCGAGCATATCGGCAAAAAGACTGTCAGCTCAATGAACGCCGGCGGTGTCTTGAGAGATAAGGCACACAAATTATTCCGTGGTACAATTGATTTTCCACTCGGTTCATCGGGTGCAAAGGGTGATGAGAACGAAGATGTTCTCATTTTAGGTGAAGATGTCATCAATCAGACCGTACCGCTTATTCTTTGTGCAGAAGAAGATGTAGAGGGCAACCACGGTGCGTCAATAGGAAGACCGTCCGATGATGTGCTTTTCTATCTTGCAAGCAGAGGTCTTGGCGAGGAGGAGGCTTGTAACCTTATGGCTCGTGCAAAACTTGACGCTTTATGTTCAAAAATCGGTGACGAGGAGCTTGAAACGCTTGCAAAATCCTGTCTTGAGGAGGTTACAGGCCATGCAAATGAAAAACTTTAAAGAAGATTTTCCGCTCTTGCGTGAAAATCCTGTTGTTTATCTCGACAGCGCCGTAACTGCTCAAAGACCTGAATCGGTTATCAACTCCGAAATGGAATTCTACCAAAAATACAACGCAAACCCTTTGCGTGGACTTTATGATTTGGGTTTCAAAGCAACCGAATGTTATGAGCAATCCCGTGAAACAGTCAGAAAGTTCATTAATGCAAAGTCGGAGCGTGAAATAATATTTACACGCAACGCTACCGAAAGTCTTAATCTTGTTGCGTACAGCTACGGAATAAATTTTCTCAAAAAAGGTGACGAAATCCTTGTCACAATAATGGAACACCACAGCAACCAATTGCCGTGGAGAGCCGTTGCAGAAAAGACAGGCGCAGCGGTAAAGTACATTGAGTGCAATCATGACGGAACAATTACCGAAGAACACCTTAAACAGGCTTTTTCGGAGCGTACAAAGCTTGTAGCCGTAACCCACATATCAAATGTACTCGGTTGCAAAACCCCCATAAAGCGTATCACAGAGCTTGCAAAGGAATGCGGTGCAGTTGTTGTGCTTGATGCATCACAGAGCGTTCCGCACATTCCCGTTGATGTTCAGTCGCTTGATGTAGATTTTCTTGCATTTTCAGGTCACAAACTTATGGCACCTTTCGGAATAGGTGTATTATACGGCAAAGAAAGCCTTCTTGAAAAAATGCCGCCGTTTTTGACAGGCGGTGAGATGATTGATTCCGTAACAAGGGACAAGGTAGTCTATTCCGACTTACCGCATAAATTT
The DNA here is from genome assembly GCA_902771755.1 of uncultured Ruminococcus sp. Taxonomy (GTDB): domain Bacteria; phylum Bacillota; class Clostridia; order Oscillospirales; family Acutalibacteraceae; genus Ruminococcoides. The sequence continues at coordinate 2,427 of CACXYD010000152.1, forward strand.
GAGGCAGGAACAGTAAATGCGGCAGGTGCATGGGGACTGAAAACTGCTATTGAATATATTCAGAATGTCGGTTACGATACAATCGGCAGTATTGAAGAAGAACTTACCAAAATAGCCTTTGACGGACTCAAGCAAATTCCTCGCATTAATATTCAGGGAAGTAGCAATCCGAAAGAGCATTGCGGGATTATTAGCTTTACAATTGACGGAGTTCATCCTCACGATGTCAGCAGTATTCTTGATGCTGACGGTATTGCAGTCCGTGCAGGACACCATTGCGCACAGCCTTTGATGGAATTTTTAGGCATTCCGTCAACAACAAGGGCGAGCATTTATTTCTACAATACGAAAGATGACATTGATGCGTTTCTGAACAGCGTGTCATCTGTCAGAAGGAGAATGGGATATGGAGAATAACAGAAGTTTTTACAATGAAATCCTGACCGACCACAATCTTCATCCAATGCACAAACATCCGCTTGATACGGCAACGGCAAGCCTTGAGGGTGTGAACCCAAGTTGCGGTGATGACATTGTGCTTAACCTCAACATCAAAGACGGTGTGATTACAGACGGTTCGTTTACAGGCGACGGTTGTGCAATTTCTCAGGCATCAGCCGATATTATGCTCGATTTGATTATCGGCAAAACAGTTGAAGAAGCCGAACATCTTAAAGATATTTTTCTTAAAATGATTCAGGGCAAAGCAACTGATGAAGAAATTGAAGAACTTGAGGAGGGCGGAGCTTTGTCGGATATCTCCCATATGCCTGCCCGTGTAAAATGTGCAGTCCTCGGTTGGCACACATTTGAAAACATTCTAAAAGAGTAATTCGTAACACTTAATATTTGTAAAATATAATCGGGAAACAGATCAAAATAATTTCTGTTTCTCGATTTTTATTTTACAAATAATGTACTAAAATCACTAATACAAATATTGACAAATCTTGTTTTAAAATAGTATAATAAAAGTACAAAGAGGTGATGATTATGAAAAAGAAATGTACACTTATCTTGTTATCCGTATTGACAGTTGTCTGCGTTGTATCTGCATATTTGCTTTTCTTTTATAATCCTGCCTTTAATATGGTTTACGATTCCGACACGGATTCATATTTTAACAACAGTTACTTGTCCTATAATGACGGAACGCTTGCAGCGGCTGATTACAGAAAAACTAAAGTTACGGCTTATGATTCAAAGGATAATTCAACCATAACTTTACCCTCTAATGGTTGTCTGATTAACGGCAATTTTTTCTATATTAAGGGTGATAAACTCTGCCAACTTGATACAACCACAAATACACGCAAAACCATAGACACCGATTGCCAAAATTTTGTCTGCAACAATGATGTCATTGCTTATGTTAAGAACGATTCTGTAATACTGAAAAGCATTAACACCCTTGAAAGTATAGGCGTTGTTAAGGCTGATAATCAGATTTATTATACCAATATTTCAGACGGCAATCTCTATGTTGCAGAGCGTGTTTTTATGGATGAAACAAATGAATATGGCTATAGTGTGAAAGTCGGAAAGCAGTATGTTTTCAAGAAATACGATGAAACCCAGACTGTAAACAATGTATGTCTTAATAAAGATGTAAATTATCCGACAATTCAGCATACTGATATTAAGTTTATTACATCAAATAACGATTGTGTTTACTACATTTCTGAAAAAACAGAATCAGCGATAATACGCAAAACGGTTGAAAGTCCGTATAACGGTATTTGGAGACTTGAAGTCGGCTCTGACAAACCTTCTAAATTTGCCGACAAATGCGATTGTGACGAAATCCTTGCAACAAAGAATTTTCTGTATTGCTACAAAATTAACTACATTTTGCCTCGAGGAATAGCTAATTCATGGGTGAAAGGTTACTTGATTGATCAGCTTACAATAAGCTGAAATTCACAGAAATACGGTAAGAAAGCGTGATATTTTTTAACGGTCATTACTGCTAAAAATATTCACGCTTCTTTGTTATATATCCCAAATCTATCCGCTCAGCCGCATAATTTGTTGCATATTGTAATTTTTATAGTTATAATTGAATTGTAAAAATTATAATATCTGTTTTTGATTTTAGAAGTACGGTATGCTGATAAAATATTTTGATGATATTTACTATAATTTAGATTTATCAAAATTTG
>CACXYD010000153.1 GCA_902771755.1 uncultured Ruminococcus sp.
GAAATGAATTTGCAAAGGAAAAAAATCGTGGGCTTGTTCTTGAAGAAAGCTATATGATTGATATTATGAGAGAGGAGTGGAAGAACGATGATGACCGCCTACAACGAATTGTACTTGGATGATGCAATGGAAAATCTTGGAGATATGATAGATTATGCGGTTTATGATTTGAAATTTGATGTTGACGAATTTTTTTACTTTTTCATAGCGTCAGGATTGTCATATCAATTTGAAAAAGGCAATCCAAAATATATCGCAGGTATGTCAGGTTATGAACTTGCTGATAAGGTTGTTGAAACTGTAAATATTACACCCAAAAATACGGATGAAAATAATATCTCGGACAAAGTCAGAGTTGACAGAAGTAAAGAATATTGGGCAGGTTGGGTGCTTGCTTATTACCAATGGAAAACAAACAAAAAGTTTGAAGATATCATAAAAGACGGGCTGACCTTGTCAACCATAATATCTATGTATATTTTGCATGAGGCGGATGTGAGCAAGTTTGTTGAGTCCGCCGATGAAATTATCTTACGCAATAAAGCAGTCAGAAAAACAAAATTAAAAGAAATCAGAGAGGCGAGAGGTTTTACTCAAAAGCAATTAAGTGATGTGTCGGGAATAAAATTGAGGACAATCCAATTATATGAACAACGGGAGAACAATATAAACAAGGCAGGAGTTAACATTGTTTCAAGTCTTGCACAAGCACTCGGTTGTGATATTGAGGATTTGTTGGAATAGAGTAAACAAAGGACTTTGCGTTATGCAAGGTTCTTTTGTTTTGTGTCTTAATAGATGAATAGTAAAACTGTACCTATAAAAATTCTTAAAATTGTACATACAAATAATGACAGTAGTGTTGTATAATGACAACATCACAAGATAAATGTTGAACTGTTCAGAAATTTTAAGGCGTGGTATGATGACAAAAAAAGCTGTATTAATCAATGATCTTTCGGGGCTTGGCAAGTGTTCGCTGACGGCGGCAATTCCTGTTTTGTCCGTAATGGGCGTTCAGGCGTGTCCTATGCCGACAGCCGTTTTGACAAGTCAGACGGGATTTGAAAGCTTTTACTGCAACGATTGCACAGATAAGCTTGATTATTACACAAGTGAATGGAAAAAACTCGGCTTTCAGCCTGACGGAATCTATACTGGCTTCCTCTCAAGCGAAAAGCAGGTGGACAAAATCCTTTCATTTATAGACAGCTTTGAAACCGACGACACGCTTGTACTTGTGGATCCCGTTCTCGGTGACGGCGGAAGAACCTACAGTCTTTATACCGAAACTCTCGGCAAAAAGATGAAAAAACTCGTTTCTGCCGCCGATGTAATCACCCCGAACCTTACCGAATGTTGTATTCTGTGCGATACCGACTATTCAGAACTGATTAAAAATGCCGATTCTCCCGATTTTCTCGATATGGTTGCAGAGCTTGCCAAAAAGCTTTTGAAACTCTATAATGTGAAAACGGTGATTGTTACAGGCATTGAACATAAAGTTTCCGATGAGGTTACAAAGATTAACAATCTCATTGCAACCGATGATGAGGTGTTTTGTGTCAGCTGTGAAAAGACGGGCGGAAGTTATTCGGGTACGGGCGACTTGTTTGCCTCGGTTGTCTTTTCGGGACTGCTCCGTGGTGACAGCCTGAAAGATACCGTAAATCTGGCGGTAAAATTCATACAGACCTCGCTTTGCGAAACCGTTAAACTCGGTATTCACCGCAACGAGGGTATTGAATTTGAAAAACATTTAAAAATGCTTTTGTGAGGAAATTACTATGACTACTAAAACTGTTTCAAAGACCGATTCAAAATATAATGTAAAGCTGATTGCGGTTACAGCAATGTGTGCGGCTCTTATCACCGTAACAACCGCTTTTATCAAGATTCCGTCACCGCTCGGATACTCTCACGCAGGCGACTCTATGATTTATCTCGCCGCAAGTATTCTCCCCGGTCCTTTCGGAATTATCGCATCATCAATCGGCGGCGCTCTTGCCGACCTCATTTCGGGTTATCCGCATTGGGCAATCCCCACAGCTATCATCAAGGCTATCAACGCAGTTCCGTTTGTTCTTTGCAGAATGGCAATGAAAAAGCGTGGCAAAGATGAGAAAATCATCAGCCCGTCATCACTTCTTATGCTCATTCCAACAACAATCGTTACAATCGGCGGTTACTTCATCGCAAACGGTCTTATGTATGACTTTGGCGCTGCAATTGCAGAACTTCCGACATGCTGGTTACAGCCGGGTGTAGGCGCATTAATCTACATTGTTGTAGGTATCGGTCTTGATAAGATTAATTTCAAGAAAAAACTCTCACTTTAATGTGAGTTTCAATAAGGAGAAGAAAACATAATGGCAGACATTCTTTATGTGTACAAAACATCTATCTATGCTAATCTGACGAACAAATGCCCTTGCAGATGCACATTTTGTATCCGCAACAATACCGATTCGGTCGGCAGTGCAGACACACTTTGGCACAAGCATGATCCGAGTATGGAGGACATCAAAAAGGCTGTTGATGATTTTGATTTCACAGGCTACAAGGAGCTTGTATTCTGCGGCTACGGCGAACCGACTTCGGCTCTTGAAAATATGCTTGAAACCGCAAAATATGTAAGAGAAAAGCACCCAGACATCAAACTCAGACTTAACACAAACGGCCTTTCGGACAGAATCAATAACAAGCCTACAGCCGAGTTGATTTCAAAGTATATTGATTCCGTTTCAATCAGCCTCAACACCTGTTCATCAGAAAAGTATGACGAAGTTTGCCGTCCTGTTTTTGACCATGCGTATGAGTCAATGCTCAAATTTGCAGAGGATGCAAAGAAGTATTTTGAACATACACAGTTCTCAATTGTAGATACAATTCCCAAGGAGGACATCAAGGCTTGTCAGAAAATTGCCGATGACAGGGGAATTTATCTCAAAATCAGAAAATATTCCGACTAATCGTTGATTTAATATTTTACATTTCATTTTATATTTCAGAAGTAAAACCGACTTGTTGTCATGACAGGTCGGTTTTATTTAGTTATTATTTTGGTCGGGAAATTTTGTTTTTTATTTTACAAACTATCTTCTCGACCGCAACTGCCCGACAGGGCAATTTCACCGTCCGAGAGGACGATTTCACCTGACAAAGTCAGATTTCACTTTCAAATGATTCTATTTTTAAAGCCACATATTCACCGCCTTGACGGAGGTAATTTTAATTGCTATAATTTATACCAAATGGGGTGGTATTTTGAAAAAGACAAGGCTGTTGAAAATTGTTCTCAAGCGAACAGGTGCAATCAAGCTTTTGTGCAGTTATGTTATTGTGTTTTTTGCTGTGAGCGTTGCAATATGGATTTTTGAGCCGAACATAACAAGACTTTTTGACAGCATATGGTACTGTTTCAGCGTTGCCACAACAATCGGACTCGGTGATGTGCTTGCAACAACGCTTGTTGGCAGAGTGCTTTCAATCTTTTTGTCAATATGTTCAATCCTCATTATTGCAGTAGTACCCGGTGTAATCACAAGCTACTATGTTGAAAGTACAAAGCTTCGTGCTGATGAAAGCAGTGCAAAATTTCTTGATGACCTTGAACATCTCCCCGAACTTTCAAAAGAAGAACTGACCGAACTTTCCGAAAAGGTGAAAAAGTTCAATCGTAAAAAATAAATATCGACATAAAAATACCCGACAGTATCAAAAAACATACTGTCGGGTTTTGCTTTTAAAGAAATAAAATTGATTATTTGATGAATCCCTGAACAATCAGAATAAGCACAAGAACAGGGAGTACATATTTGAAATACGGCTTTAAAACTTTTGAAAATTTAATGCCCTTGCCTGTGTTACATTCGTCAAGATAATTGTCAAATCCCCAACCGAA
>CACXYD010000154.1 GCA_902771755.1 uncultured Ruminococcus sp.
TGATTCACACATATTCTCTCATTCACGATGATTTGCCCTGTATGGATAACGATGACCTCAGAAGGGGCAAGCCGTCAAACCACAAGGTTTTCGGTGAAGATATCGCATTGCTTGCAGGTGATGCACTTCTGACACTTGCCTTTGAAACCCTTACAAACGAAAAAACAGTAAAGGTCTGCGGAACTCCCGCTTGTTGCAGAGGTGTTTCCGTACTTTCAAAATATGCAGGTGCGGTGGGAATGATAGGCGGTCAGGTGATTGACCTTATGAGTGAAAACACAAACGCTCCGATTGAAGTCCTCCGTGAAATGGACTACAAAAAAACAGCCTGTCTTATCAAAGCCGCTTGTGAGCTCGGCTGTATAAGCGCAGGTGCAAACGATAAGCAGATTAAAGCCGCATCGGAGTTTGGCGAGTGCATCGGTATTGCGTTCCAGATTCAGGATGATATTCTCGATGTAACTTCATCGGACGAGGAACTCGGCAAGCCCGTTGGCAGTGATGCCGAAAACAGCAAGTCAACCTATGTTTCACTTCTCGGAATTGAAAAGTGCCGTGAACTTGTTGACGAACTTACCGAAAAAGCCGTTAATGCACTTCAAGGCTTTGACGGTGATACAAAAGAGCTTGAAGAATTTGCTTACAAGCTTGCAAAGAGAAATAAATAATTCTGTTACAGAATATTAATTATACGGATAGGAAATAAATTATGGGTGAGTATGAACTGCTTTCTAAAATTAAATCACCGCATGATGTCAAAAAGCTTAATGACGAACAGCTTGAAAAATTGTGTACCGAAATAAGGGAAAAGCTTGTTGAAACCGTGTCTGTAAATGGCGGACATCTTTCACCGAACCTCGGTGTTGTTGAGCTTACGGTTGCTCTTGAGCGAAGTTTCAATCTTCCGAAAGACAGCATTGTATGGGATGTCGGACATCAGGCATATACCCACAAGCTGTTGACGGGACGCTATGAACAGTTTGACACAATCCGCAAAAAAGGCGGAATTTCAGGCTTTCCAAAGCGTGCCGAGAGCAAATACGATGATTTTAACACAGGTCACAGCAGTACCTCAATATCAGCCGCATACGGAATTGCAAGGGCAAAACACCTTATGGGCGACCAAAGCTACACCGTTGCCGTAATCGGTGACGGTTCATTTACGGGTGGACTTGCTTTTGAGGGAATGAACAACTCGGGCAGATTCAACAGGAATTTCATTGTTGTTCTCAACGACAATAAAATGTCTATTTCCCCGAATGTCGGCGCATTGTCACGCTACCTTACAACGGTGAGAATTCAGCCATGGTATATGCGTGTCAAAAAAATTACGGAAAAAATCCTTTCACACATTCCGCTTATCGGTAAACCGTTGAAAAGATTTTTACAGGGCGGAAAGTCGAAACTTAAAAACCTTGTGTATAAAAACACTCTTTTCGATTGTTTCGGATTTACCTACCTCGGACCTATTGACGGTCACAATATTGATGAACTCGAAAATGCGTTTGAGTGTGCCAAAAAGGTGAACTCTCCCGTTCTTGTTCATGTTGTCACAAAAAAGGGCAAAGGCTATCAGCCTGCCGAGGATAACCCCGGCGGATTCCACGGAATCGGTCAGTTCGATATTGACTCTGGCGAACCGCTTTCAAGCCACAAGGGATTTTCGGCTGAGTTCGGAAAGACTATGTGCGAACTTGCCGAGGATGATAAAAAGATTTGTGCAATTACAGCCGCAATGTCGGGCGGTACGGGACTTACCGAATTTTCAAAGCTTTATAAAGAAAGATTTTTTGATGTCGGTATTGCGGAAGAACACGCAGTAACCTTTGGATGCGGACTTGCCGCAAAGGGTATGCGACCTGTCTTTGCCGTGTATTCAACATTTCTTCAGAGAGCCTATGACCAGCTTTTGCACGATGCGGCTCTCGGAAAACTTCACCTTGTAATCGGTGTTGACCGTGCGGGAATTGTAGGCGATGACGGCGAAACTCATCAGGGTGTGTTCGATGTTTCAATACTCAACACTATTCCAAACACAACAATTTTCTCTCCGGCATATTTTGACGGTATGAGAAAATCGCTTTCAACCGCAATCTACATTTGTGACAGCCTTGCCGTTGTGCGTTATCCCCGTGGCGGAGAACTGTACAGACCGGACAATTTCGGTGAAGAAAATCTTTCATACGATGTTTACGGAAATCCGAATTGTAAAAATCTTCTCATTACCTACGGCAGACTTTTCTCCTATGCCTGCAAGGCTAAAGAAACTCTTGCAAAACAGGGCATTGAGATTTGCATATTAAAACTTTGCAGAATCAAACCGATTGACGAAAATGCCGTTGATTTTGCGGCAGATTTCGATAATGTGTGGTTCTTTGAAGAGGGTATCAAAAACGGCGGTATTGCGAGAAACTTCTCCGATTTGCTCTGTCGCACTCCATTCTGCGGAGATTATCACATAAAGGCTATAAATGACAAATTTGTCAAGCAGATGTCGGTCAGCGAGGCTCTTCACGAGCTTAAACTTGACGATGACGGAATGGTAAATATCATTACCAAAAATTTAAAGGAAAAGAATTAAGATGAAAAAAAGACTTGATATTCTTGTGTATGAAAAAGGCTTTACCGACAGCCGTGAAAAGGCAAAAGCAATAATAATGTCGGGACAGGTTTATGTTGACAACCAAAAAGCCGACAAGTGCGGAACTTCTTATGATGAAAATGTTAAAATTGAAGTAAGAGGCAACACACAGAAATATGTCAGCCGTGGCGGCTTAAAGCTTGAAAAAGCCATAAACAATTTTGACTTTGATTTAAAAGATAAGATAACAATGGATATCGGTGCGTCAACAGGCGGTTTCACCGATTGTATGCTCCAGAACGGTGCTAAAAAGGTGTATTCAATTGATGTCGGTTACGGTCAGCTTGCGTGGAAACTTCGCAACGATCCCCGTGTTGTCAACCTTGAACGCACCAATATGAGAAAGGTTACAAGGGAACAGGTACCCGATGAAATTGACTTTTTCTCGGTTGATGTTTCGTTCATTTCGTTAAAGCTGATTCTGCCTGTTGCAAGACAGCTTATGAGCGAAAACGCACAGGCTGTCTGCCTTATCAAACCGCAGTTTGAGGCTGGCAGAGAAAAGGTTGGTAAAAAGGGTGTAGTCCGTGATCCCGCCGTTCATGTTGAGGTTGTCAGAAAGATATTTGATTTCTGCCTTGAAAACGGCTTTGATGTGCTTAATCTCGACTATTCGCCAATCAAAGGTCCCGAGGGCAATATTGAATACCTTATCCACCTTCGCAAAAGTGATGATCCAAAGTCATACACAGATGTAACACCCGAGCAGCTTGTTGAAAATTCACATGCCGCTCTTGACAAAAAATAAGCAGGTGCTTTTATGAAATTTGCATTAGTGGTCAATCTTTCAAAAGAAAGAGCAATTAAATATGCAAAAAAGATTTCCCTTTTTCTCCTCGATAAAAATGCTGAAATTGCAATGCTTGAGGAATGCAGTCAGTATTTTAAGGGAATCCACATTCACTATTCCAAAAACATTACAGAGCTTTTTGAATACTGCGATATGGCAATTACAGTAGGCGGTGACGGAACTATTATCCATGCCGCAAAATATGCCGCAAAAGCCGATAAACAGCTTATCGGTGTGAATGTCGGCAGACTGGGCTTTGCCGCAGATGTTGAGCCTCATGAATACGAACAGCTTGAACGACTCCTTACGGGTGATTACACAACAGAGGAGAGAATCCTGCTTGATGTTGAGGTTATAAAAGAGGACGGTTCAAAGCATTATCTTGCAGTAAAC
>CACXYD010000155.1 GCA_902771755.1 uncultured Ruminococcus sp.
CCGAAGATTTCGGTGTGGATTTTTGCACCGCCAAGTTTGCTTTCAAGAGCCTTTGAAACGATGAAATAGTCAATGCGCCAGCCGGCATTCTTTTCACGAGCCTTGAATCTGTATGACCACCACGAATACACACCCTCGGTATCGGGGTAAAAATAACGGTATGTGTCAATGAATCCGTCATCGAGCAATGCTGTCATCTTTGCACGCTCTTCATCGGTAAATCCGGCATTTTTACGGTTGGTTTTCGGATTTTTCAAATCAATTTCGTTGTGTGCAACATTGAGGTCACCGCACATAATAACGGGCTTTTTTTCTTCAAGCTTTTTCAGATATGCCTTGAAATCATCTTCCCATTTCATGCGGTAATCAAGCCTTTTCAGCTCATTCTGCGAGTTCGGAGTGTAGCATGTTACAACATAGCAATTGTCAAATTCAGCCGTAATAACTCTGCCCTCGTGGTCGTGTTCGTCAATGCCGATTCCGTAACTTACATTCAGGGGTTCTTCTTTGGTGAACATAGCTGTTCCCGAATATCCCTTTTTGTCGGCATAGCACCAATACTGATGATACCCTTCAAGCGAGAGGTCAATCTGTCCCTCTTGAAGTTTTGTTTCCTGAAGGCAGAAAATATCTGCGTCAACATCTTTGAAAAAGTCCTCAAAACCCTTTGTAACACAGGCACGAAGTCCGTTTACATTCCACGAAATCAATTTTTTCATAATTTACTCCCGTACATACAAAAGGGAGCAAGCATTGCCTGCTCCCAAATTGCTAATCTGTTAATTATTCTTCTGCAGAAAATTCATCCTTGCCTACACCACAGAGAGGGCATACCCAATCCTCGGGTACATCTTCCCATGCTGTGCCTGCATCAACGCCGTTATCGGGATCGCCGATTTCAGGATCGTAAACATATCCGCAAACATCGCATACATATTTCATACTATCAAATCTCCTGTTCAAAGTCTGTTGTGTAATCGGTTAGTTGTTGGTCATACGATTATCAAGCTGACTTTATTTTTTGATTTTTATTTTTTAATGATTACTTAAAGTATCTGTTAAGAAGACCTCTAAAGCCTGCGCCGTGTCTTGCCTCATCCTTAGCCATTTCGTGAACTGTGTCATGAATAGCGTCAAGGTTCTGAGCCTTAGCACGCTTTGCAAGGTCAAACTTACCTTCGCAAGCACCTGTTTCTGCATCTACACGCATCTGAAGATTCTTCTTTGTGCTGTCTGTAAGAACTTCGCCTAAAAGCTCTGCAAACTTAGCAGCGTGTTCAGCCTCTTCAAAAGCATACTTTGTAAATGCGGCAGAAACCTCAGGATAACCTTCTCTGTCTGCAACTCTTGCCATTGCAAGGTACATACCAACTTCGCTGCATTCGCCCTCAAAGTTAGCTCTGAGATCCTTGAGAATATCTTCGCTTACGCCCTTAGCAACGCCAACCTCGTGAACAGTTGCAAAAGAAGCCTCTTCGTCCATCTTCTTGAACTTTTCCTTTGGCGCCTTACAAACAGGGCAAGCCTCGGGAGCTTCAGGACCTTCATAAACATAACCACATACTGTGCAATACCATTTCATAATTACTTCTCCTTTGTAATAAATATTAGTGTACTTCTGCCGAACATTTAGGACATATGCCGTAGTAGATAACAAATCTGTTTTCTACCTTAAATCCTTCTTCGGCAAGCTGTGACTCAAGGTCAGCAGCCTTTTGCTTGTCTTCAACATCAATAACTGCTTTGCATTTGTTGCAGACAAAGTGGGGATGCGGCTCTGTGTTGCTGTCAATACGCTCCTCACCGTTTACATTGCATATAACGCTGACCTTTCCTTCATCCTTAAAAAGAGCAATGTTTCTGTAAACCGTGCCAAGACTAAGGTCGGGAATTTCAGGCTTTAATTTATCATAAACCCAGCGTGCACTCGGATGAGTGTCCGTACTGCACACAGCGTTGTAAATTGCATTGCGTTTTGAGCTGAAATTTCTTTTTGCCATAATTCATAAATCCTTATGCAATATTAGTTAGTACCGAAATCAGTAATCAGTATTAACTTTGGCTATATTCTATCACGCTGATTTTAAATTATATTTACATTAAAGAATTATAAATAAAAAATTATGCACAAAGAATTGGGAGGAAATATAGTGAAATCAAACAAAACAGTAAAAATTATCGTTTTTATAACAATTCTCCTGTCTGCAATACTCCTCATGGCTGTAATGACAGGTGCAACGAAGGAAACCGTTGCAAAATCCGACAGCGTAAAGCTACCCATAATAATGTATCACTCTCTTTTAAAAGACGAAAAACTGCAAAATGACTACACAATCTCGCCGACACTTTTTGAAAACGACTTAAAATATCTTACCGAAAACGGCTACACAACCGTTGTTGTAAAAGACCTTACCGATTATGTTTACGGCAAAAAATCATTACACGAAAAATGTATTATGCTCACCTTTGATGACGGCTATTACAATAACTATTATTATGTGCTCCCTCTGCTTGAAAAATACAACTGCAAGGCGGTCATATCTCCGATTGCGTCCGTGTCCGAAAAATTTACCGAAACCAAAGATATATCCGTAACCTACGGCCACATAACTTTTGACGATATGAAAGAGATGTCCGATTCGGGTTATGTTGAAATTCAGAACCATTCATATGATATGCATTCTCTAAAATCACGAAAAGGCGTTTCACAAAAAGCGGGGGAGAGTGACGAAACCTACAAATCAATCCTCACCGAAGATGTCACCAAAGCACAAACCCTGCTTAAAAATGCAACAGGAAAAAAGCCGACCTGCTTTGTATATCCCTTTGGTGCAAAAAATGACCTGACCGAAAAGCTTATAAAAGAAATGGGCTTTTCGTGTACATTAACCTGTACGGAAAAGCCCAATATAATTACTAAAAATCCAGACAGCCTCTATGAGCTGGGACGATACCGCCGTGACCGCAACGAGTCTATGCAGAATCTTCTTATCCGAATTGACACGCAGTCATAAGTCTATACGGCAGATTTTTCAGCCTTGGTGTTTCTTATAAAAGCCTCACACAAAGCTATAAAGATGAAGAACAGCGGAGTTGTAATCGGCTGATAAAGGTTTACAACAGCCTGAACAGCGTAGCAGATAACAGCCGAAACGCACACAATCAACATCGGATTTTCCTTTGCATACTTAACTGCGTTCTTAATTGTACCGCACACAATGGCAAGGTAGGCGAGAAGTCCTGTAATTCCGATTGTGATAAGGTAGTTGAGATATTCGTTGTGAGCGGCATTTGTTGAGCTGTCACCGTATTTTGCAAGGTCGTTAAAGTACGGACTGAATGCAGAGTAGAACATATCCGGACCGACACCGAACAGCTTTTCAATGAATGACGCATCGCCGAAAATCCATATCGACCTTATCCACATAAAGCCTCTGTGAGTACCCCACCTGTCGTTAAAGCGGATAATTCTCTCAAAACTGCCGAGGTCGGTTTCCGTGTCAATACAGCTGAAATAAATCACAATGCCTATCACGGCAACCGCACAAAGTCCGAATACAACAGCAAGCGCAATCGGCACGGCTTTTGAAAGTGTAAGGTTCGGCTTTTTGCAGTCGAGAAGATACAAAAGTCCTGTAATAACAGCGCTTACTGCAAGCAATACCCAGCCGATGTTTGAGAAAACGAAAATCTCCTGAAACTTATCAAAGCCCTTGCTTTTGTCATCAAAACAGAGCGAGAACAATCTGAGCAGTTTTGCAAACAAC
>CACXYD010000156.1 GCA_902771755.1 uncultured Ruminococcus sp.
TCCCTGTTCTTGATAAACTCGATAAAATCGGTTATTACTCACTCGAATGCTGGGGCGGCGCAACATATGACTCATGCCTCAGATTCTTAAACGAAGATCCGTGGGACAGACTCCGCACAATCAGAGAGCATTGCCCTAACACAAAGCTCCAGATGCTTTTCAGAGGACAGAATATGCTCGGTTATCGTCACTATGCCGATGACTGCGTTGAGTATCTTGTTCAGCGTTCAATCGCAAACGGTATTGACATTATCCGTATTTTTGATGCTCTTAACGACATCAAGAATCTTAAAACAGCTATCAAGGCCGCTAACAAAGAGGGCGGTCATGCACAGGTTGCTATCAGCTACACAACAGGTCCTGTATTCACAGATGAATACTATGTTGAGTATGCTAAGAGAATTGCAGACGCAGGTGCAGATTCAATCTGTATCAAGGATATGGCTGCACTTCTTACTCCTGCAAGAACAGAAAGCCTTGTAAAGGCTATCAAAGCCGCTGTTCCTGAACTTCCGCTCCAGCTCCACACTCACTACACATCAGGTCTTGCATCAATGTGTCTTTTAAAGGGTGTTGAGGCAGGCGCTGACGGCATCGACACAGCAATCAGCCCACTCGCTCTCGGTACATCACACGCACCTACAGAGTCAATGGTTGCCGCTCTTTCAGGCACAGAGTTCGACACAGGTCTTGACCTTAAGCAGTTCTCTGACATCCGTGCTTACTTCATGACACTCCGTGAGAAGTACATCAAGTCAGGACTCCTTGATCCTAAGATGCTCGCAACAGATGCTAACGCTCTTATCTATCAGGTTCCGGGCGGTATGCTTTCTAACCTTCTTTCACAGCTCAAGCAGGCCGGTAAAGAGGACAAGCTTGACGAAGTTCTCGCAGAAGTACCCCGTGTTCGTAAGGACGCAGGTTATCCTCCGCTTGTTACTCCGACATCACAGATTGTCGGCACACAGGCTGTATTCAATGTAATCACAGGCAAGCGTTACTCAATGTGTACAAACGAGTTCAAGGGACTTGTTGCAGGTGAGTACGGTACAACTCCAATGCCGATTGATCCTGAGTTCCAGAAGAAGATTATCGGCGACAAGAAGATTATCACAGGTCGTCCTGCAGATCAGCTTGAGCCTGAGCTTGATAAGCTCCGTGGTGAGATTGAGCAGTGGATTGAACAGCCTGAGGATGTTCTTTCTTATGCACAGTTCCCGAAGGTTGCCCTCGACTTCTTTGAAAAGAGAAGAAATGCCAAGGTTGGCATCAACGGCGACAAGCTTGACAAGAAAAACATGGTTCACCCTGTTTGATTTGACAACTAAAATTAACATTTATGCCACTTTCGCTACGAAAGTGGCATTTTTTGTAAACTAAAGTTGCTTGTAAATGGCTCTTTTTTCTGATAAAATCTTGATGTAGTCGGTACTCGGCTTAGTTTAAGAAGAAAAGAGGATGAAATTTCGTGAAAAAATTATTATCAATCGTAATCGCAGTCATGATGTGCTGTGCAGTAACCGTTACCGCTTTTGCGGCAACCCCCGATGAAGCACCGGCAAAAGATATGCAGGCGATTATCAAACAGGCAATGCTTGATAACTACTATACAGATGTTAAGCCTGCCGAACTTGAAATCCGCATTGTCGGCGGAAACGAAAACGGAAGTGTGTATTTTGAGCATACCGATGATTTGAATCACCCGTCTGTGGCTTACAAGATACAGTTAGGCTACTATGCCTACGAATATACGGCGGCTGATGAGTTGCTCGTTTACAACAACGGCAAAATTTATACAATGAAAAATGCCTATACAAGCGGAATTATCAGCGATGAAGATGTTGCTGATATCGCTGAATGGAATGACAGTTTTTATGGGGAAGCGCCTGCTTATGATGTAGATGCTGTAATTAAAAAAGCAATGCTCGAAAGTTATTATTTTGAGGTTAAGCCGAGTCATATTGAAATTTATATAGTCGGTTCAACAAGCGATGACTGTGTATATTTCAAGTATGACGACGGACTTCCAAGACCTGATACATTTATTAACACAGATCTCGGCGAATATGTCTATAAAAGTGGTACTGCTGAAGAAACTTTGCTCTACAAAGACGGTAAAGTGTATAGCATTCCGGGAGCCTACTTCTCCGGTGTAATTAACGATGATATTCTTGCAGAACTTGTTGATTTCAATATCGGTGTAATGCGTAGATATTATACAGTAGAACTTCCTCCTGTTGCTCCTGCGACAAAGCCTGTTTCAACAAAAGATGCAGCAACAAAGGACACACCGAACAATTCTCAGAATAACAACGGTGCAGTTCAGACAGGACAGAACAGCGTTGCAATATTCCTTGCAGTTGCAATGCTCGCAGGTTGCGGTGTAATATTTGCAAAGCGCAGAACTCATTTTGAGTAATTTACAAATTAAATAACCCCTATAAAAGCCGTTCTCGTTATTGAGAGTGGTTTTTTTGTTGCTTTCAATACTTTGAAATTTAAAATATTTGAAAAAGTGTATCGAAAAGTATTGTTTTTTTAATAATTTAATGTTACAATTAACTTGCATAAAAAAATAGACGAATTATTTTATAATGCGTAGAATTTTAACAAAGTGAGGGATAGATATGAAAAAGTTTTTACCTATAGCCATGGCGGCGGTAATGTCAATGTCTGCTGTTGCGGTTTCGGCTGTTTCGGTCGGAGCGGTAGAAAATATTAATTCACCCGTGCAGTATGCTCAGGTTGCAAAGGCAAGCTTGGTAACTCCTAAAATTTCAAAGGCTGAAAGCGTTTACGGCGGTGTAAAACTCACCTGGAATAAGGTAAACGGTGCGGCAAAGTACAGAGTTTACTGCAAGGGCAGTAATGGCTGGACAAGAATGGTTGATACAACTTCAACCTCGTACACAGACAAAGATGTTTCGTCAGGCAAAAGCTATACATATACTGTAAGATGCCTTAGTGCAGACGGAAAAAGCTTTACAAGCGGTTACGATTCAAAGGGTACGACTGTAAAGTATGTTGCCGCTCCCGAAATTTCAAAGCTTGAAAGCGTAAACGGCGGTGTAAAAATCACATGGGGCAAAGTAAGCGGTGCGGCTAAATACAGAGTTTACTACAAGGGCAGTAAAGGCTGGACAAAAATGGTTGATATAACTTCAACCTCATATATCGACAAGGATGTTTCATCCGGCAGAAATTACACATATACTGTAAGATGTATTACATCAGACGCAAAGAAATTTACAAGCGGTTATAACCCGACAGGCAAGTCGGTAAAGTATGTAGCCACTCCGAAAATCTCAAAGGTAGAGAGTGTATATGACGGTACAAAAATTACATGGAATAAAGTAAACGGTGCAGAAAAATACAGAGTTTATTACAAGGGCAGTAAGGGTTGGATAAAGCTATCTGACACGACCTCGAATACTTACATCGATAGGAATGTTAAATTAGGACAAACGTATATTTATACTGTAAGATGCATTAACTCGTCAGCAAATAAATTCACCAGCGGATATGATTCTACTGGTAAAAAGGCTACATATTCATATAGTCAAAAACATAGAAAAATGATAGATTTAGCATTAAAATATCGTAGCAATTGGAATAAAAACGGAGTGCGTGAACAATCTAGAGTAGCTTTTATTGATATTGATTTAGATAATAATCTTGAAATGGTAGTCGATAATGGAGGTTCGACAGAAACTGAGGCAACAACCATTTATAAATT
>CACXYD010000157.1 GCA_902771755.1 uncultured Ruminococcus sp.
CTGCGGACTTGATGTGACGAATCTTTATATCATGGGCTCACTCGGGTGGTTTTATATGACAAACGGTGTTGACCTTGACCGTGCGATGACAGATAACGATTATGCAATGGAGATGATTGCAAAGCTTGATTCACACCTTCAGGGTGCAGGCATAACAAATGAGAGGGCAAAAGAAAAGAAAGCCGAGATTTTAAAGGATGCAAAGTATATTTATCAGTGCTTTGATACGGTGGGACTTTACATTATTGATGTTGACGAAAACAGAGCAAATGAACTCATGAACGACAGCGGCATTGACTTTGTTCTTGACGGCGGTTGCGTTCCAAAAAATATGAAGGACCTCAACATTGACGGAAAAACAGATGAAAAAGACGCTGAACTTATTCAGAAGTATCTTATCAAAGACCTCACCTTTGACGATTATGACGAAAATCAGTATGCTCTTTTTGTTTGTGATATCAACGGTGACAAAACTCCCGATATCCGTGATGCGACAGAAATTCTCAAAAAGTGATAATTGTCATAATTTGTGCAAAATAAATATGATTTTAACTGCGACAGCTGTAATTTTGGCTGTCGCTTTTGATTTGTGAAAGTAATGTGAAACTTTGAATAATTATTTGTAATTCCTCTTGACATTCAAAATTAAGGTGCTATAATAACTGATACTAATTGTTTTGTATCGAACTATTCGATATAAAACAATATCTCATAGGTGCGATTTCGGAGGTGAAATAATGTGTGATGACAAAAGCGTAAAAAGCTGTAAATGCGACAAACGCTTTAATGATTCAATAGGTCATGAAATCAAGGTGCTTAATCAGGTTTTGCAGAGAAAGTTAATCTATTCCGCCAAGGATAAGGGCGTGGATAAGCTTACTCTTATGCACGGCTGGATTATTGCATATCTCTATGATCACCGTGATGAAGATGTTTATCAGAAAGACATAGAGAACGCATTTTCAATTGCCCGTTCAACCGTTACAAGTATTCTTAAGCTTATGGAAAAGAAGAACTACATAACAAGAGAGAGCGTTGAAAGTGATGCAAGACTCAAAAAACTTGTTCTGACCGAAACAGGTATTGAACTTCATTACAAAATCGAAAACATGATAACCAAAAACGAAACTTTGCTTGACAGTCTGCTGACAAAGGAAGAAAAGAAACAATTTCTTTTTCTTATAAATAAAATCCTCAGCGGAATTGAAAAGGCAAATTAAAACGGAAGGAGATAAGTATGATAAAAACTTTGGCAAAAAATATCAAAGGTTTCGTCAAAGAATCCGTCCTGACTCCGTTCTTTATGATACTCGAAGTAGTTGTTGAAACAATTATTCCGTTTCTTATGTCATCAATGATTGACGACGGTATCAACAAGGGCGATATGCAGCACATACTCATAACAGGCGGCTATATGGGCGCACTTGCACTCACAGGCTTGTTTGCAGGTATGATGGGCGGTATCTACGGTGCAAAATCTTCGGCAGGCTTTGCAAGAAACCTCAGACGCTCAATGTTTGCAAATATCCAGTCATTCTCATTTGCCAACATTGACCGTTACTCAACAGCAGGACTTGTTACCCGTATGACAACCGATGTAACAAACCTTCAGAATGCATATCAGATGCTTTTAAGAATGTGTTTCAGAGCGCCTGTATCACTCGTCTGTGCAATGACAATGACATTCATTATCAATGCAAGACTTGCATGCATCTACCTTATTGCAACAATTCTGCTTTCAATCGTTCTTTTCTTCATCATGAAAGCAACATACAAGTATTTTAATCAGGTGTTTGAAAAGTACGATGAACTCAATGCAAGCGTTCAGGAAAATGTAACTTCAATCAGAGTTGTAAAGGCTTTTGTTCGTGAAAAACACGAAGTCGGCAAGTTCCGCAAGGCAGCCGACAATGTTTACAGACTCTTTGTCAAGGCTGAAAATGCAATGGTAACAGTATCACCGATTATGATGGTTACCTCATACGCATCAATCATTCTTGTAAGCTGGTTCGGTGCAAATATGATCGTAAGCAATGAACTCACAACAGGTGAACTCACAAGTATGCTTACATATTGCATGAATATCCTCATGAACCTTCTTATGGTTGCAATGGTATTCGTAATGCTCACAATGAGCCTTGCAAGCGGTAAGCGTGTTGCAGGTGTGCTTAATGAAAAGTCAACACTTGCAAATCCCGAAAACCCTGTTTACGAGGTTAAGGACGGCAGTATTGAATTTGATAATGTTTCATTCTCATACAGCACAAAAGCAGAAAAGCCGATTCTCAATGATATCAACCTCAAAATCAAATCAGGCGAAACAATCGGTATTATCGGTGGTACAGGTTCTTCAAAAACAAGCCTTGTAAATCTCATTGCAAGACTTTACGATGTAACCGACGGTTCTGTTAAGGTCGGCGGAAAAGATGTCCGTGACTATGATATCGAAACTCTGCGTGACAAGGTTGCCGTTGTACTCCAGTCAAATGTTCTTTTCAGCGGTACAATCCTTGACAACCTCAGATGGGGTAATGAAAACGCAACAGAGGAAGAATGTATCAATGCCTGCAAGCTTGCTTGTGCAGATGCATTTATCGAAAGCTTCCCCGATAAGTACAACACAAAAATCGAACAGGGCGGTACTAATGTGTCGGGCGGTCAGAAACAGCGTCTTTGCATTGCAAGAGCCTTGCTCAAAAATCCGAAAATCCTTATTCTCGATGACTCGACAAGTGCCGTTGATACTGCAACAGACGCAAGCATCCGCAAGGCATTCAGAGAGAATATCCCCGATACAACAAAGCTGATTATTTCACAGCGTGTATCAAGCGTTTCACACGCAGACAAGATTATTGTAATGGATGACGGTGAGATAAGCGCAGTAGGTACTCACGAAGAACTTATCGAGAACAGCCCGATTTACAATGAAATTTATGTTGCCCAGACAAGCGGCAGCGGTGACTTTGATGCGAAAGGAGAGTTGTAATTATGCCGGGACCAATGGGAAGAAGAAACCGAGGACCTGCACAGAAGGTTGAAAATTCAGGTCAGGTTCTGAAAAGACTTCTCGGTGTTATCTTCAAAAAATATAAAATTCAGATGATTATTGTTTTCGTCTGCATCCTCATCAGCGTACTTGCAAATGTTCAGGGTTCTCTGTTTATTCAAAACCTTATTGACGATTACATCACTCCGATGATTCAGAGCGGCAGCCGTGATTTCGGACCGATGCTCGGGGCAATTTTGAGAGTTGCAATCTTCTATGCAATCGGTGCGGCAGCAGCATTTATCTATGCAAAAATTATGGTTTATGTAACACAGGGTACAATGCGTGACCTGCGTTGCCAGATATTTGAACACATGGAAAGCCTTCCGATAAAATATTTTGACACACATCCTCACGGCGACATCATGAGTGTTTACACAAACGATATTGATACCCTCCGTCAGATGATCAGCCAGAGTATTCCTCAGCTGTTTAACAGCGGAATTACAATCATTGCCGTTCTTGTAAGTATGTTTATGCTCAGCGTTCCTCTTACAATACTTACACTTATAATGGTTGGTGTAATGCTTTTTGTAACAAAACAGCTTGCATCACGAAGCGGTAAGTTTTTTGCAAAACAGCAGGCAGACCTTGGTGCAACTAACGGCTACATTGAGGAGATGATGAACGGTCAGAAGGTTGTAAAAGTATTCAACCACGAGAAAAAGAGCATT
>CACXYD010000158.1 GCA_902771755.1 uncultured Ruminococcus sp.
TTTCCCGATGCAAGAATATTGCGTATGGATACCGATGCAACATCTTCAAAATCATCCTATGAAAAGATGATAACGGCATTTGCAGACGGCAAGTACGATATTCTTGTGGGAACACAAATGGTTGCAAAAGGACTTAACTTTCCAAATGTAACGCTTGTGGGTGTTCTCAACACAGACCATATGCTCTATGCGGATGATTACAGAAGTTATGAAAGAACATTTTCACTTTTAACTCAGGTAGTCGGCAGAAGCGGAAGGGGTTCGTCAAAGGGTATGGCTGTTATTCAGTCCTACACTCCCGACAACCTCATAATCTCAATGGCGGCAAGGCAGGATTATCTTGCCTTTTATAACACCGAAATTCAGGTCAGAAAAGCAATGCTTTATCCGCCTTTTGCGGATATCTGTCTTATCGGCTTTTCGGGTGAAAAACAGCAGCTTACAATGAAAGCGGCAAACAGCTTTTTGCAATGTTTTGTAAGTCACGCAAGGAGCGAATACCCGACTTTGCCTTTGAGAATACTCGGTCCGTCACCTGCAAATGTTGT
This sequence comes from uncultured Ruminococcus sp., assembly GCA_902771755.1. Taxonomy (GTDB): domain Bacteria; phylum Bacillota; class Clostridia; order Oscillospirales; family Acutalibacteraceae; genus Ruminococcoides. Next base: position 549 of record CACXYD010000158.1, read on the forward strand.
GAAAGTGAGCAATAAATTCAGATACAAACTTATAATAAAATGCAAGAATAACCGTGACTTCAGAGCGTTGCTCTCAGCGGTTATGACAGAATTCGGAAAGAATAAGGAATTTGGAAAGGTCAGTACATATGCGGATATGAACGCTCTGACCTGTTAGTGAAAGGAATATAATATATGGCTTTAAGACAAATTGTAAAAGAGGGCGACAGCGTTCTCACAAAAAAATGCAGACCTGTCGTAAAGTTTGATGACCGCCTTGCAGAGCTTATTGACGATATGATTGAAACTCTGCACAAGGCTGAGGGTGTGGGACTTGCCGCCCCTCAGGTTGGAATTTTAAGAAGAGTTGTAGTTATTGATGTGGGTGAAGGTCCTATTGAGCTTGTAAACCCCAAAATCATTGCCTACAGCGGCAAGCAGGAAACTCTTGAAGGTTGTCTTTCAATCCCCGGCAAGTGGGGCTACACAGTCAGACCTGATTATGTAAAGGTTAAGGCTCAGGACAGACACGGTGACGAATTTGTTATTGACGGCAAAGATTTGCTTGCAAAGGCTTTTTGTCATGAACTCGATCACCTTGAAGGAGTTCTCTTTACTCAGGTTGCAACAAGAATGTTGACTCCCGCCGAAATTGAAGAAATGAATAGCTGATAAACAGGTGAAAATATGAAAATAATTTATATGGGTACTCCCGATTTTGCCGTGCCTGCACTCAAGGCTCTTGCAAATTCGCAACATGAGGTTTGTGCCGTGTTTACACAACCCGACAAGCCGAGAGGACGAAAGATGATAATGACTCCTCCCGATGTCAAGGTGTGTGCAGAGGAGCTGAACATTCCCGTGTATCAGCCAGAAACCTTTAAGGACGGCAAGCCACTTGAAATTATTAATGAATATAATCCCGATGTTATTGTTGTTGCGGCATACGGAAAAATTCTTCCCAAGTCGGTTCTTGAATCTGCAAAGTACGGTTGTATCAACCTTCACGGTTCACTTTTGCCAAAGTATAGGGGAGCATCTCCTATTCAGCAGAGCGTGTTAAACGGTGATAAGGAAACAGGCGTAACAGCCATGCAAATGGATGTCGGACTTGACACGGGCGATATTCTGAAAGTTGTCAAAACGGAAATCGGTGTGAATGAAACCTCGGGAGAACTTTTTGACCGCCTATCTCTTATGGGCGGAGAACTTATTCTCGACACACTTTCTGCTCTTGAAAAAGGCGAAATCACTCCGATTAAGCAGGACGAAAGCCTTGCAACTCACACTTCAAAAATTGACAAGTCACTTTGTCCTATTGATTTTACAAAATCAGCCTTTGAAGTGCATAATAAAATCAGAGGACTTAACCCGTGGCCGATTGCAACAACCAAAATCAACGGTAAAAAGATAAAGGTTCATTCTTCTTTGCTTTGTGAAAAGAGCGGTAAAGCGGGAACTGTAATCAGCACAAAACCGCTGATTGTTGCCTGCGGCGAAAAGTCGGTTGAGCTTTGTGAAATTCAGCCTGAGGGCAAAAAGAAAATGACCGCCGAGGCATTCCTTGCAGGTCACAAACTTTCTGTAGGCGATGTAATCGGTTAAAATTCCCGTCTGAAATGTGCAGACAGAAAGGTGTTTGATTTATGGGTTACTTTTACGGATTTGATATGACCTATTTCGTGTTTATTGTTCCTTGTATCATAATCACACTCATATGTCAGGTCAAAGTTAAAACAACTTTTTCAAAATATTCACAGGTAAGAAATTCAAGAAATATGACGGGCGCTCAAGCGGCTGAATATGTTCTTCGTCAGCACGGAGTAACAGGTGTCAGAATTGAGCATGTAGCAGGCAGTATGACCGACCATTTTGATCCGAGAACAAATGTTATAAGACTTTCGGACACGGTTTTTAACAGCACATCTGTTGCGGCTGTAGGTGTTGCCTGTCATGAGGCAGGTCACGCAGTTCAGCACGCAGAAAATTATCTGCCGAACAGAATCCGTTCGTTTATTCTTCCTGTTGCAAGACTGGGTTCAAGCCTCAGCTGGATTTTTATTATAATCGGTCTTTGCTTTACACAAAGAGTAGGTTTCGTACTTCTCTATATAGGTATTATCCTGTTCGCACTTTCTGTACTCTTTACAATCGCAACACTTCCTGTTGAGTTCAATGCGTCAAAAAGAGCGCTTGAAACAATCAGAAACGGCGAACTTCTCTACGGTGAGGAATACACAGGCGCAAAAAGAGTGCTACAGGCAGCCGCAATGACATATGTTGCAGCTGCACTTACTGCAATTATGCAGCTTTTAAGATTAATTGTAATTGCGAACAATCGCAGAAGATAATTTATTTTGGAGATTAAAATGGCAAACACACGCAATATTGCACTGAATGTGCTGCTTAAAATTGAAAATGAGGGAGCATATTCAAATATTGCTTTGAATAATGCCATAAAGGAAAACCGTCTTTCGGGTGTTGACAGCTCTTTTGTGTCAGCACTCGTTTACGGCGTTCTGGAAAGAAAAATTACGCTTGATTATATTATCAAGTCTTATTCTAAAATTCCTTTAAGAAAAATTGAAACTAAAACGAAAAATATTCTCCGCCTTGGAATACTCCAGCTTTTGTTTATGGACAAAGTTCCCGACAGTGCGGCAGTCAACGAAAGCGTTAATCTTGCCAAAAAGCACAAACTTCAAAAATCATCGGGTTTCATAAACGGAATTCTTCGCAGTATCACAAGGGCAGAGGTTAAATATAATTTACCCGATGAAAAAGACAGGGTTCGATATCTTTCGGTAAAATATTCTGTTCCCGAAAATATCGTGAAATTGTGGGTTAATTCTTACGGAGAAAATAATGCCGAACAGCTTTTGGCATCTCTTAACGGCAGAGCAAAAATTTGTTGCCGTGTTAATACCATCAGAACAGATACAGACACATTAATTAAGAAATTATCCGATGAGGGTGTTGTTGCGGACGAGCACATCGCCCGCATGAAAATAATCCGCAATATGCGAGAAGGAGGTATCCTCGATCTCTCCGGTTGCTTTATGTACGACCATCATCCGGCTTCCTGCGCGATTGGCAAGAGGTGTCTGCGCAATCAGTTCCTGAGGAAGCTCGTAATCAAATTCACTTGTTTTCATAACTGTAGTT
>CACXYD010000159.1:0-921 GCA_902771755.1 uncultured Ruminococcus sp.
TGTCGGTGTTGTTTTTTTATCAGATATATTATTTTGTGTAGTGGTCGCCGTAGGTTATGGACTTGCGGGAGTTGATTTTATTGCCGACAAATTCAAAGAGTTTCAGTCTTAAAAGCTCAATTATGCAGCAACCTGCGAATATGAGAAGAACGGTGATAATTACAATCGGGATGTAAATTATGGTGTCGTAGAGATGCTTATTGCTGAAGTTTGCAACTTTCCACAGCCAATCACGCACATAGGGATTTTCGTGGATTGCGTATATACCGAGCGTTGTGCCGGCAACTGTATTGACAAATTTTGAACTGAAGGTAAAATCTCTGAAAAAGAGAATCAGCATTGCAGATTCGGCGAGGACAATCGGGTTGTTGAACATACCGAACGCAGGTTTGTACTGCGGGAAAATAGCAGCCAAGACAAAATCAAATACACAAAGTGCGGCAAAAATGCCGAGATATTTGAAATTCGGTTTTCTTTTCTCAAGCGGTTTTTGTTTTACAAACAATCTCAGATAACCGCCGATTATGTACATCAGAAGGAATCCGCCGAGGCTTTTGCCCATATACGGATCAACAATCTTTTTGATGCAGATTACATTCTTGATGCCGTCAATCTCGGCAAGTGTTGACCACAGGCTCATAACCACAAAAATAATTCCCATGAAGTAGAGATAATGCTTTTTTGAGAGTGACGCAAGCATTTTGTTAAGAAACGGGCTGAGCAGAAGTATAATCAAATAGTTGCTCAAAAAGTACCATGTTCTCGACATTAGCGGAGTGAACGCACTTATGACAGAATTTATGTTTATGAATGACGGATCGCTTATAAAGAAAATGATCGAAAGCGCAATTGAGTAAAAAATCATTGCGCCGTAGACTTTTCCGCCACGCCGTATGGTCTTTTTTATATCAAACTGCGAGG
>CACXYD010000159.1:964-7457 GCA_902771755.1 uncultured Ruminococcus sp.
AATGACCATACAAATGTTATTAATGATCCGTCAATGTCACCTGCGGCTTTTGAACCGTCATGAAGTAATCCGTACTGATATGCATGCAGAAAAATTATCTGTATCATTGCAATAATTCTCAGCAATTCAATGCCGGACTGTCGTTTGGTTTTGCTCATTTTTTAATCCTCCGTAAACGGAAATCCCGAAAAATACGGGACATTTGTTCCTGTCAATTTCTGACGGAACTTTGCTTTTCATAACAATTTTCGCAAAATTTGCAACATTGTTCCAAGTACCAATTATACCACAATTTGGTTATTGTAACAATTTATGCGGTGTAGTATTTCAAGAGAAAAACAAGTCTTTTTTTAAACAATATATACAAAATTTGTACATATGTATAAAAAGTGATAAAAGTATATTAAATTTGATAAATACCGGCAAAACAAAACGGTCAGCAAAAAGCTGACCGCTGAAATTATTTTAATTTGTCCTTATTAACCTGCTGTTGATACTTTATGATTTCATTGTAAATTCTTTCGCAGTTATTGTGATCGTCAAACTGGTAGAAATCTTCAACTCTTTCAACATACTTCGGTTTCATCTTACAGCCGTTTTCCATATACTCGCAGAGCAGGTCAACAAGCTGGTCACTTTCGGTACAGATTTCGCCAAAGCCCATTGTATCATAGAAGAATCCGCCGTCATCATAGTGTGCAGGGAGCTGTGACGGGTGGAAATATACAAGCGGTTTCTTCATATAAGCAAAGTCAAATTGAACACCCGAATAGTCTGTTACCATAAGGCTTGACTCCTGAAAAGCTGTTTCGTAGTTGAAATCACCAACCGATGAAACAACCTCAACATACGGATCGGGGATAAAGTCATTCACCTGTGAACTTAAAATCGGATGAAGAACATACTTAATCTTGTAGCCTGTACGCTTTGCCGTGTCAATCAACTTTTTATTGTTGATAAGGTCGTTGTAGATTTTGTAGTATGTTGTGTGCTTGAATTCGGGATTGTAAGCTCTCTGTTCGCCCTCACTTGTTGTTACAGGCATTGCATTGTACATACGCCATGTGGGTGAGAGGAGAATCTGCTTTTTATCGTGATTGATAAGTCCGTCATATCTGCCGATACCTGTCATCTTGAGAATGTCAAAATCCTGATAGTTATAAACATGGTTGCTCAGGTTCTTGTACTCATACTTTGATGCGAGGAAGTACATCTGTGTGTTGTCAACAATTCTCTGCTGAGCCATTGCACACTTCTGAACCGAAAGACCGTGCTGTAAGCACATTGACGGGAAATTGCACAAACCTCTGATGAATCTTGAACGGTCCATGCTGTAGCCGTTGAACGGGAATACATTTGAGTTTGTGATGAGTGCGATATCGGTGTTGAGGAACAGCATTTTGTGCTTAAACGAACGGTTCTTGACAGGCTTGAGTCCGTCAGCTTTGAGTCGCTTATAATCGGAAGTGTTCTTGTCAATTATGTAGTATCTTGAAATGCCGTCCTTTTTGTCTGCACAATATCTGTAAAGGTATTCACAGCTGTCGCCGCCCTTGTACATCTTATCGTACATGAGCCAGATTTTCTTGTTCTTAAAGAAAGGTCTTGTCAGCCAATACTGAATTCTTGTAATGAAACTGCGCTTGCTCTCCATGAAAACATAGGGGAGAAACTTGAGTTCTCTCTTGAATGTATCCATAGCAGATGCGTGGCGGATTACAATTGTGCTTGAGTTGTCGATAAAGGCAACATACTTGTTGAATCTCCAGTAGGAGTTCTTTGGCTTGATTGTAAACTTCGACCAATGGTGCAGGAATGAAAGCTTGAGCGGAATTGTTGAATCCTTGTATCTTGCAAAGAAAGCAACCGTCTGCTGAGGCTTTTCGGGATCGAGTTCAAGTTCAAGGTGGAAGGTGAACTTCTTGTACGCACTGATGCCGAAGTATTTTGTCAGAGAATAACGGTCTGTGTTTGTAAGAACCTGTCTTTTGTCGCCAAACTGAACATAAAGCTCAAAATCGTCAAGGTCAAAAACCTGTCTGAACGAGCCGTCAATAACAAGCTTGCCGTCACGGTAGTCCATAACATGCATACCGACTCTCTGGTCTGTAAGCTTTGAAATATAGACATTGTTGCAGTTGAGGTAAACCTCTTTTTTGCCCTCGGAATATTCAAAAGGCATGTCCTTGAAAACACAGTTGTGCTTTATCATATAGAACATCTCGGCAGCTTCTTCGCTGTAGCCGAGAGAAACATACTTGTCTTTGTTGAGAACAAAACCGTCATTTGCAAACTTAAAACATTCTCTTGCTGTTTCAAAGAAAACCGCAAGTTCTTCATCGTTCATATTACGCTTGTTACGGTTGTTCATATTTGCAAGGAACTTTGTTGTAATGTTGAAAACAATATAGAACTGGATAAAGTTCGGAATATTGCCGTCCTTGTCCTTGCTGTCATTGATGAGAGGCTTTAAGAAGTTGTTAAGCGAATCTGTGTACCAGTCCTTATAGTTTGTGGGAACATAGTACATAAAGTCATCGCTTACAGGCATAAAGTAGTCGAATTCAATCTCATCAAGATATACATACTCGGGATAATCAAGCTGAATTCTGAGTGCAAAATCGTCTGCACTTTCGTACTTGAGCTTGTTGTTCATTTTGTATGATTTGAAAATTTCAGCTCTGTAAAAAGTACCCGTAAGTTCAAGATTGATGAGATTAGGATCATCAAAAAGGTTAACAACGCTTGATTCAAGCTGACCTTTGTTAAGTCTGAATTCCTTTTTCTCTCTGAAAACAGGGTTCACGCAAAATCTGTGACCTGCAACAAAAGGAACTTTCTTCTTCTTGTCAAAAACCTTAATGCAACTTTCAAAATAGTTGTCGCTGAAAGTGTCGCCGCAATTGCACACCGTGATATATTTGCCTGTTGCTTTTGATGCGGCAAGGTTGCAGGCATCGGCAAAGCTTTCAACCGACTTTGCAGGAATCACCTTGCACATTGACATACTGCCGATTACACTTTTGCTTGCAGTTTTGTCTGTTGCGTCAACAATAAGCACTTCCATGTTCTCTTGATTAATATTCTTTTGCTCGGATATTGATGACAGAGTATCTATTAATTTGTTATTGCTCTCAAGAAAGGGGACAATAACAGAAACAATTATACCGCTCATAGTACCTCCAGAAAAAAATTATCTCATTAAATTATACCACAGTTAGTGAAAAATGCAAACTTTTCTTTGATATTGTATGTCGCAAATTTGTGGAACACAAGGTAAAATGTTGAAATTTAAAAAAACAGCAACAAAAAACAAGCGACAGTCCGAAAACTGCCACTTGTCAATTGAAATCTGATTAAAATCTGTCGTCATAAACGGCACGGCAACCGCCGATGAATTTCGGACGGGTTCTTGCGGCAAGCAAAATAGCCTGTCCGATATGGTCAATGCTGAGTCTTACGGGAACGGCAACTCTTTTGAGATGCATACCGATAAGTGTTCCGCCGATGTCAAGACCTGCGTCAGCCTTGATTTCTTCAAGTGCAACAGGATTTTTAAATGTTTTGTAGGCTGTTGTGGCAAATGAGCCGCCTGCCTTTGGCTGGGGAACAACATTTACAATCTCATAGTTTCTAAATACCGGATGCTTTTTCAGCATGACACTAAATTATGGCCGATAGTTCCGCCTGCAACTTCGCTTGAAGAACAGCCGATTACAACAATACTGCCCTCTTTAAGCTTAGCAACATCGCAAAGTTCATTACAAGCCTGTTTTGCCTGAGTATAAATTTCTTCATACATATATGTCAACTCCTTAGTTATGTTAATTTTCATCTGATTCTATTATAACATTCTTTTTGCAAAGTACAAGTTTTTAATGCAAATGACAGCAAAAGACACAAAAATGTTAAAATGGTTTTTGAAATTTTAGATATATAGGTGTACAATAAAATCAACAGATTTATTCTGATATTTTTGCAAAGGATGGTTATAATGAACAGATTTGTACTTAATGAAACATCATATCACGGAGCAGGAGCAATCAACTCCATTCCCGATGAAATAAACGGCAGAGGTTTTAAAAAGGTTCTTGTTGCTTCAGACCCCGACCTTGTAAAATTCGGTGTCACCAAAAAGGTTACCGATGTGCTTGACAATGCAGGCATTGAATATACACTTTATTCCGATATCAAGCCGAACCCGACAATTGAAAATGTTCAGCACGGTGTTCAGGTGTTTAAGGAAAGCGGTGCTGATTGTATCGTTGCAATCGGCGGCGGTTCTTCAATGGATACTGCAAAGGCTGTCGGTATTATCATCAACAACCCCGAATTTGCCGATGTTCGTTCACTTGAGGGCGTTGCTCCCACAAAGAACAAGGCTGTTCCGATTATTGCAGTTCCCACAACAGCAGGTACTGCCGCAGAGGTAACAATCAACTATGTTATTACCGATGTTGAAAAGAACAGAAAAATGGTTTGCGTTGATGTTCACGACATCCCCGTTGTCGCAGTTGTAGATCCCGATATGATGTCAACAATGCCAAAGGGACTCACAGCCGCAACAGGTATGGACGCACTCACCCACGCAATTGAAGGCTACATCACAAAGGGTGCATGGGAGCTTTCAGATATGTTCCACCTCAAGGCTATTGAAATTATTTCAAAGTCACTTCGTGGTGCTGTTGACAACACTCCCGAGGGCAGAGAGGGTATGGCTCTCGGTCAGTATGTTGCAGGCATGGGCTTTTCAAATGTAGGTCTTGGCATTGTTCACTCAATGGCTCATCCGCTTGGCGCACTCTATGACACACCGCACGGTGTTGCAAACGCAATTATTCTTCCTACGGTTATGGAATACAATGCTCCCGCAACAGGCGATAAGTATAAATACATTGCCGCCGCAATGGGTGTTGAGGGAACAGAGAGCATGAGCGTTGAGGAGTATCGCAAGGCTGCTATTGATGCGGTAAAACAGCTTTCAAAGGATGTCGGTATTCCTGCCGACCTCAAAGAAATTGTAAAGCCTGAGGACATTCCGTTCCTTTCGCAGTCTGCATATGATGATGCTTGCCGTCCGGGCAACCCGAGAGATACAAGTGTTGAAGAAATTGCAGAGCTTTACAAGAGCCTTATATAACCACATAAAACCGATAATTACTTTTGTTCATATTTACTCCCGAAAAGGTTTGCGGTCAATTTTGGTCGCAAGCCTTTTTGCTTTGTTTACATTGCTTTTTTAATGTGGTAAAATAGGTGTTGAAAGTTTCGGCAAAACGAAATTTCACAAGGCATTTTATATGATTGGAAGATGAAATTATGTGTGAAGTAATAATAAGACGAGCAAAATTGACAGATATACCGCAGATTGACAAACTGCTTTTTGAGGTTCACAAGGTTCACAGCGACATCCGCCCCGACCTTTTTACAGTCGGTGAAAAGAAATATACCGATGAGGAGCTTGAGCGAATTATTGTTGATGACCAAAAGCCGATTTTTGTGGCAGAACACGGCGGAAAAATTCTCGGCTATGCTTTCTGCATCTTTAAGCAAGACCTTGAAAGCAAATCGGTTACAGATATAAAGACCTTGTACATTGACGATTTGTGCGTTGACGAAAACACAAGAGGCATGCACATCGGCACAAAGCTGTATGACTATGTTATTGATTTTGCCAAGAACAACGGTTGCTACAATGTCACACTCAATGTGTGGACAGGCAATGACAGCGCAATAAAATTTTACGAGCATGTCGGTCTGAAGGTTCAGAAAATCGGCATGGAAACAATTCTTTAAAAGAAATATTATTGATATGTCGGAAAGATTTTCTCTCCGACATATTTTTTGTAGCTGTTAAAACATATTTATTGCTTTAACAGCTGATTGTATGCTAAAATAGCGGTAGATAAATTACAAAGGTGGATATGAAGATATGAACATTCTTCATCTGTCGGATATTCATTTCGGAAGAAATTATCCGTGCTACGGTTTAAGTGACAATTTTAAAAGACACGATGAAATACTCGAGGAACTCATAGAGATAATCTCAAACCTTGACGATGCGTTAAAGCCCGAACATATTCTGTTCACGGGCGATATTGTATGGCACGGAAAAACAAAGGAATACGCCGAGGCAGAGGTGTGGTTCAAAAAGCTTTTGAAAGCCTGCAACCTTACTGGCAAGGATATTTCGTTTTGTGTGGGAAACCATGACATTGACCTTTCCTACACATCTGCCGATATGGGACTCACCTCTGATATGGTGTCTGAAATTGACGAATTGTACAGATACGAAAATATCCACAAAATGGAACCGTGCATGTATGCCTACAACAACTTCTGTAAAAATATGGGAACAGAACCGTATGTCTATCCATATCACGGCAAAAAGCGATACAGCTACAGCGTTGGCTATAAAGATGTGACCTTCGGCAGCGGAAAAACAGTAAGGCTTTTGTCGATGAACACATCGCTTTTGATGACGCAGCATAAT
>CACXYD010000160.1 GCA_902771755.1 uncultured Ruminococcus sp.
TTATCGAAATTAATGCTTGACAAACGAATATATATGTAATATAATATTCGAGTAAAATAAAGCAAAGCAGAAATGCTTTCACCTGTGGGGTGCCGTCTGCACGGGTCAATACCAAAGTTATTTTAGTATTGTAATGCGGACGGAGTATTTCTGTCCGCATTTATTGTTTTATCAGACTTTGGAGGTGTTTACCCATCAGCAAGAAAGAAATTCAGATTAACGAAGAAATCCGTGACAAAGAGTTGAGAATTATCGGCTCTGATGGTCAGCAGCTTGGCATTATGTCAGCTAAAGAAGCCCTTGATTTGGCAGAACAGAAGAACCTTGACTTGGTTAAAATTGCTCCGCAGAGCAACCCTCCTGTATGCAAAATTATGGATTACGGAAAATACCGTTTTGAACAGGCTAAAAGGGAAAAGGAAGCAAGAAAAAATCAGAGAGTTGTTGATATCAAGGAAGTAAGACTTTCTCTTAATATTGATACACACGATTTTAACACAAAGCTTAATAATGCTCTGAAGTTTATCAAACACGGCGATAAGGTTAAGGTTTCAATTCGTTTCAGAGGTCGTGAAATGGGACACCCTGAAATCGGTCTTGAAACAATGAAACGATTTGCTGATGCTTGCAGTGAAACAGCTGTTGTCGAAAAGCCTGCAAAGCTTGAAGGCAGAAATATGCTTATGTTTCTTGCACCAAAGACTAATAAGTAATTAAAGCTAAGGAGGATACTAATATGCCTAAAATTAAAACTCACAGCGGTGCCAAAAAGAGATTCAAACTTTCTAAGAATGGTAAGGTTATCCGTGCTCACGCTAACAAAAGTCACATCTTGAACAAGAAGACAACAAAGCGTAAAAGAGGTCTTCGTCAGACTGTTGCTGCAGATAAGACAAATACAGCTCAGATCAAGCGTCTTATTCCTTACAAATAATCACTGAGGACTACTAACTAACATAAACGGAGGTAATATATAATGGCACGAGTAAAAGGTGCGATGATGACTCGCAAAAGAAGAAAAAAGACATTAAAGCTTGCTAAGGGCTACTGGGGTGCAAAATCAAGACACTTTAAAATGGCTAAACAGGCTGTTATGAAGTCCGGCAACTATGCATATATCGGTCGTAAGCAGAGAAAGAGAGATTTCCGTCGTCTTTGGATCACTCGTATTTCAGCTGCTTGCAAGGCTAACGGCACAAACTATTCAACTTTCATGAACGGCTTGAAGAAGGCTGGCATTGCTCTTAACCGTAAGATGCTCTCTGAAATTGCAATTTCAGACCCTGCTGCTTTTACTTCACTTGTTGAACAGGCTAAGAACGCTTAATTTAACTTACTTTGTAATTGCGTTTGGGTTATCCCAAACGCAATTGTTTTTTACAAGAATTTGGATGGTTTTATGACTATACTTACAAGCAAAGATAATTCTAATATAAAAAATGCCGTAAAGCTCAGAAAAAGTGCAAAACACAGGCGAGAATCAGGACTTTTTATTGCAGAGGGCGTTCGCATTTGTATGGATGCAATGCTCAGTAAGGCACATATTGATACCTTTTTTGCAAGCGAAAAGGCAAGTGAAAAATATGCGGATGATTTTTCAAAACTGCAAAAATATTCTGACAAAACATTCATTGTATCTGATAAGGTGTTTAATCAGATGTGTGATACCGAGTCACCTCAAGGATTCCTGTGTGTAATAAAAGCACTTGACAAAACCGCTTGTTTTGATAAAATAAAAACTGGCGACAAATTTTTGGCACTCGATAATTTGCAGGATCCCAGCAATTTAGGAACAATTCTTAGAACTGCCGAGGCTCTGAATGTTACAGGTGTCGTTCTTTCTGCCGATTGTTGCGACATTTACAGCCCTAAAGTTGTAAGGGGCAGTATGGGTGCAGTTTTCAGACTTCCGTTTGTTGTGTCAGATACAATTTCCGATTATCTGACTGCACATGGTGAACTTGAATCATATGCGGCGGTTGTATCATCGTCAGCAGATAAGATTACGACAACTTCCTTTGTTTCACCGTGTATCGTTGCAGTTGGTAATGAAGGAAACGGTCTTAAAAAAGAAACGATAAGTGCCTGTAAACATAAAATTACTATTCCTATGACAGGAAGAGCCGAGTCGCTTAATGCCGCCGTTGCGGCATCAATAATAATGTGGGAAATGATGAAATGATTTCGCGTAATGCCCGTTACTGGATTTGGATAACGCTTTCAATAGGTTATAATAATCCAAAGGTAAAGAGAATATCCGAAATGTATTCCGATGTATCTGCCTTTTATTATGGCGGTATTTCTGAGTGGCGTCTTTGCGGAATTTTTTCACAAAAAGACCTTGAACGATTTTCTTCGACAAGCCTTGATGAAACTCAGAAAATTATAGACAGATGTATCGAATGCAATTATTCGATATTATGCATTGACGATGAATTGTTTCCGAAATGTCTTTATAATATTGAATGTCCGCCTGCTCTTATATATGTAAACGGTGTTATGCCCGATATTGACAACACTTTTTCAATCGGTATTGTCGGTACTCGCAGAGCAACTAAGTATGGAATAGAAAATTCCTACCGCTTTGCATATGCACTTTCAAAATACGGTACAATTATAGTCAGCGGAGGTGCTTTGGGTGTTGACGGTGCGTCACACAGAGGCGCACTTGCTACAGATGGAGTTACGATTTGCGTCAGAGGTTGCGGACTGAATTGTTCATACCTCAGAGAAAATGCAGACATCAGAAGTACAATTCCCAAAAGAGGTGCTGTCATCACGGAATATCCGCCTGATGAAACACCGAGAAATTACTATTTTCCTGCCCGTAACAGAATCATCGCCGCCTTATCGGACGGTTTGTTGGTTATGGAAGCAGGAAAGAAAAGCGGTTCACTTATTACCGCTAATCTTGCCGCAGAACAAGGCAAAACAATTTTCGCCTTACTCGGAAATAACAGCCCTCAAAATGAAGGCTCAAACACTCTTATAAAAGAAGGCCTTGCAATACCCGTTACAGATTTTATGGATATACTCTGCGAATTTGATAACCTGTATGCAACTAATGATGAATTTGATATTGATAATATTTCTCTTGCAGATACGGGCAATTTCCCTGTTAAAGGCATAAGAAAACAAGCTCCTGCAAGAATTTATGTCAATAAACAAAACGATGAACAGCCTGCTAAAACCGAAGAACCGCATATATCCGAAAAATCGGAAACGGTTGTGCAAAAGCCTGTTCATAAAGAAAACTTAAATTTGCCAAAAACAGCTCAGGATGTATATGAATACATCGGTAATGAGCCTGTTCATATAGATAAAATTTCAGCCGATTTGAAAATTCCCGTGTTCAAGGTGCTTACTGCACTTACGATGCTTGAAATGAAAGGTCTTGTTTCGGCATTACAGGGAAGAAATTATATTTTAAAATGATATTTACCGAATAGTTTTATTCGTTATCCGATATTCCGTTGCCCTTTTATGCATAAAAGGGCAGAAAGGCAGTGAAAACATATGTCAGATTTAGTAATTGTTGAGTCACCTGCTAAGGCGAAAACAATTAAAAAATATCTTGGTAGCGGTTATGAAGTTGTTGCCTCAATGGGCCATGTTCGTGATTTGCCTAAATCAAGATTA
>CACXYD010000161.1 GCA_902771755.1 uncultured Ruminococcus sp.
ACCTATACCGTCATTGATAAGCTGTCGGTCAAACTGAATGAGCGGATCGATCAGTATGAGGCGGACTTCCTTTTCCTTGGGATCAAGGGCATCTACGTCCATCCGAAGTACGTCCGGGAATACGACAAACTGCTAGCCGGTGGTATCTGGTGCATTGTGGACCTAACCTACTTCTATAACGAGGACGAGAAGAAGCAGAGCCCATTCGTCATCAACGACATTACTCCGATCCAGATGCCCAATTTGGACAAGAACGAGATCCTTGATGCGCGGCATAACTTCACAAAGGAAGAATGGATCGACTTCCTCCTCCGCTCCTGCGGCATGGAGCCGACCCAGTTTGAATACCGGGTAAAGTGGCACCTGTTGGCACGTCTGGTTCCGCTGATTGAAAATAACGTCAACACCTGCGAGCTCGGTCCTCGTGGTACAGGCAAGTCTCACATTTATAAGGAACTGTCGCCCAACTCGATCCTGATTTCCGGTGGGCAGACCACGGTGGCAAATCTATTCTACAACATGGGCCGTAGACAGATTGGTCTTGTTGGCCTATGGGATTGCGTTGCCTTTGACGAGGTGGCAGGAATAAATTTCAAGGATAAAGACGGCGTCCAGATTATGAAGGACTACATGGCATCTGGCTCCTTCGCTCGTGGCAAGGAGGCGATCCAGGCGAATGCGTCCATGGTATTTGTTGGGAACATCAACCAGAGCGTAGATTATTTGCTGAAGACTTCGCATCTGTTTGAGCCCTTCCCAGAAGCAATGATCGACAGCGCATTCTTCGACCGTATGCACTGCTACATTCCCGGCTGGGAGATCCCGAAGATGCGTCCGGAGTATTTCACAGATAACTACGGTTTCATCTCGGATTACTTTGCTGAGTTCATGCGAGAAATGCGCAAGGTTCCCGAGACAGACGCTTTTGACAAGTACTTCAGACTGGGGCACTGCCTGAACCAGCGTGACACAATTGCGGTCCGAAAGATGGTGTCCGGGTTGACGAAGTTGCTGTATCCGGATGAGCATTATTCCGAAGAGGATGTCGAGGAAATCCTGAAGTATGCAATCGAAGGTCGTAGGCGCGTCAAAGAACAACTGAAAAAGATCGGGGGCATGGAGTTTTATGATGTCCAGTTCTCTTACATCCGTCTTTCAAATATGGAAGAAGTTTTCGTCCCAGTTCTGGAACAGGGTGGCGGCAAACTGATCCCGGAAGGCAACGGAAAACCGGGACACGTCTATACGGTAGCTAACGGAACCAACGGCATGAAGGGACTCTTCATGTTCGAAGCGACCATGACAGAAGGTTCCGGCAAATTCGATGTGACTGGCATGCAGAGTGCTAAGGAAACAAAGGAGTCAGTAAAAACGGCTCAGAACTACTTCCGTGCCAACGCTAAGCAGATCAGCGCATCCATCTCTGTTGATTCAAAGGACTACCTAATGCATATCCAGGACTGCCAAGGCGTTGGACTTGATAGCAATATCTCTCTGGCCGCAATGACAGCGTACTGTAGTTGTGCTCTTGATCGGCCAGTTCAAGCACAGCTATGCGTTCTGGGTTCCATGTCTATCGGTGGAACGATCAATAAGGTTGAAGAGCTTGCATCCACACTGCAGGTGGCCTTTGATGCAGGAGCAAAAAGGATTCTCATCCCCATGAGCAGCGCGGCGGACATTCCCACCGTTCCGGCGGACCTGTTTGCAAAGTTCCAGATCTCCTTTTACAGCAGTCCAGAAGACGCAATCGTCAAGGCACTGGGGATGGAATAACAGAAAGAGAGGCATATATGGTTAACTTACAATCTGAATTCGTTGAATTTCATGACAAGATAAAACTTTCATCAATTGTTGATGCTCCTATTATCGAAACCAACGGTTTCCGTGTGTTTTCCGACAAAGAAAAGCAGTCGCTTATCCGCAAAATTGCCGAAACAAGGGGAATACTCATAATGACCGACAGCGACGGTGCAGGCTTTGTGATAAGAAATTTTCTTAAAGGTTCGGTCGATAATTCCAAAATTAAAAATTGCTACATTCCGCAAATAAAAGGCAAGGAAAAACGCAAGGCAAAAGGCGGTAAAGAGGGACTTTTAGGTGTTGAAGGTGTCAGCGATGAGGTTATAATAAATGCAATCCGTAAAAGCGGTGCTGAGATAATCGGTGAAGAAAATAATATTCCTGAAAAGAAAATTACCAAAGCCGACCTCTTTGTTCTCGGACTTACGGGAACTGAAAATTCCGAAATCAACCGCAAAAAACTTCTTAAAAAACTCGGTTTACCGTCGTATCTTTCAACGAACGCATTTCTGACCGCAATTAACTGTCTTTATTCTCTTGAAGAATTAAAAGAAATGCTCTGATAAAATTAAAATTACATAAGCTAAATAAATCACCTGTTTCGGCAAAAACTAAAACAGGTGATTTTTTATGAAAAAAAGTTTACGGTTGCGTAACGATTGCATCCTCTTTTCAATTGGCGGTGCGGGCTACGCTCTGCTTGAAATTTTGTGGCGGAGAAAAACTCATTGGTCAATGGCGGTTACGGGCGGAACTGCGTTTGTGTCGCTTTTCAGATTTTACAAGCACTTTTCAAAAATGAATATGCTGCAAAAATGCATATCGGGAAGTGCGATAATTACCGCCCTTGAATACTGTTGCGGTTGTGTTGTCAATCTGAAATTCAAGCTTAATGTTTGGGATTATTCAAACTGCCGACTGAATTTCAAAGGGCAGATTTGCCCGTTTTACAGCACTTTGTGGGCATTTCTTTGTATTCCCGTCAGTGCATTATGCACTTCTCTCTGCAAAAAAATACAGTAAAAAACAGGAGCAGTAAGTAAAAATACTGCTCCTGTTATGTTTTGTTTATTCAGACTTTTTGTCCTCGCTTTTTTCATCGGATTCGTTTTCTTCGGGAGTATCGTTTTTCTTGACAACAACCCGTAAAATACGCTGATCTTTAACTTCCATAACGGTGAACTTAAATCCGTCAGCCTCAATGTTGTCACGCTTGTGGGGAATTGTTCCTGCGTGTTCAAGAATATATCCGCCGACCGTTACGCTGTCACATTCAAGACTGTCCTCGTCCATATCAAACAGACCAAGCATATCCTCAAGCTCCATATCGCCGTTTACAAGGAATTCACCTTTGCCGATTTTGTAGTAGTTATGCTCAATTTCTTCGTCCTCGTCCCAGATTTCACCGACAATTTCTTCAAGCAAATCTTCCATTGTAACAATGCCGAGCGTGCCGCCGTATTCGTCTGTAACAACTGCAAGGTGAATTTTTGTGCGTTTGAATGCACTTAAAATCTTTGAAAGCTGTTGTGTTTTGAATACAAAGTAAGGCGGCTGCATAAGTTCCTTAACATCGGGAGCTTTGCCGTCTGCAAGTCTTTCAAGATAATCTCTTGTGTGAAGAATACCGACAACATGGTCAACCGTGCCTTCATACACGGGAATTCGTGAATAACGGTTTTCAATGATGATATTCTTAATTTTTTCAGGTGAATCGTCAACGCTGATGAATGTAATGTCAACTCTCGGAGTGAGAATTTCCTCAGCGGTAGTTTCGTCAAAGTCAAGAGCGGAACGAACCATTTCGCTTTCGCTTTCTTCAAGAACGCCTT
>CACXYD010000162.1 GCA_902771755.1 uncultured Ruminococcus sp.
AAAACGGCGAAATTCCCGAATCTCAGGTTGACGCATCAGTAAAACGAATTTTAAAATGGAAACAAAATCTCGGAATTTTCAATATTGACACCTATCAGAAAAAAGTCAAAGCAACGAATTCTACCGATATAACTGAATAATGTAGTGGCGAACATTGTTAGCCAATCGCATCGTGTGCAAACATGATGCGAACGATTACAAAAGTATAGTAAAAGTTATGAGGACAACAAACACCCCGAAGATTAAGTTCTTCGGGGTGTTTGTTTGTAAAGGTTGGTTGAAATCTATCGACATATTTCGATAGATATGATACACTTATTATGCTGTTGACTCTTTCCGGCAGGAAGGAGGTGTAACCTAATGGATTTTTTTACATCATTTTTACTATCTGTTGGAGCAAGTGTAGTTGCCTACTATATTTGCAAGTGGTTGGATAGATAGTAACTTCAACAGCCAACCTATGAAGAAACCCTCGAAGTCGGTAGCTTCGAGGGTTTCGTTTTGCCCAATGGACTATTTACATCATTTTGCCTATGACTATTGTAGCACACATTTCTGTGCATTTCAAGTATATGCAGAAAAATAATTATTATTCCTAATTGGAATTATTTAACGCTTTTACAAGTAAAGATTCAAAGCTTTTTTCAAAGTTTTCGTCATCTTGTTTTGTACGCTTTTTCGGCCCTTTAATGTGATGCTTGCCGTTTGACATTCTTGCCTTTTTGGCAAGGTGTCTGTCCATAAGCAGACCGCCTATGTTATCGTCCGAGAAAATTTTTCCCGACTGATGAATACAGTACGCACCCTTTCCAAGCACAAGCGCCGCAACTCCGTAATCCTGAGTCACCGCAATGTCGCCCTTTTTGCAAAGATTGACAAGTGCCAAATCAACTGCGTCTGCGCCTGCACCGATAATCTTTATCTCGCTGTAATCGGACTTGAGAACATGGTTCGTATCACATAAAAGCACAACGGGAACGCCGTGATTTTTTGCAATTCTTTCAACTGATTTTACAACAGGGCAGGCATCCGCATCAACAAGAACAGTTATAGCGTGCATTATTTTTCCTCAATCTTAATTGAGTTGATAACAGGCTGATTTTTCTTTTCAACAGTACCGTTTGAATCTGTAACAGGTGTGTCCTCGCAGATTTTATCAACAATGTCCATACCCTTTGTTACCTTACCGAATGCGGCATACTGACCGTCAAGATATGTGCTGTCAGCCTGAACAATAAAGAACTGTGAGCTTGCGCTATCGGGATCGTTTGAACGAGCCATTGAAATAACGCCTCTTGTGTGTGAAAGGTTGTTTTCAACACCGTTCTGAGCAAATTCACCCTTGATTGTCTTTTTACTGCCGCCTGTACCGTTGCCAAGCGGATCGCCACCCTGAATCATAAAGCCTGTAATGATTCTGTGGAAAGTAAGACCGTCATAAAAACCGTCTTTTGCAAGGTCAACAAAGTTCTTGACTGTAATCGGAGCAAGCTCCTCATAAAGCTCAACTTCAATTTTACCGTAGTCTTTAACATCAATAATTGCTGTGTAGCTTGACTTGTAGTCGGTTGTGTCTGTGCTTGCAGATGTTGTTTCTTCGTTTGAAACGGCAGAAGTGGCTTTTGCAGAAGAACTGCTCTCTGTGTCACCGCCGCAACCGCTCATTAAAAAGCATGTGCAGAGAATAACAGCGGCAACCATAATTGCCGAAATCTTTTTAATTTTTGTCATTTTCAAATTCCTTTCGTAAATAAACTTAATTTATTTTAGCATTATTATGTCTGCAAATCAACCTGAATTGACACAAAAATATAAATGTGTTAAAATTTTTTGTATGTGAAATACCGACAAAGGGGGAAGTGGCTTGAAAAATAATGAGATAACCGATATTACTCCAAAACGCAGGCTGTTTGAGCTTAATCTCGGTGATGTCTGGAAGTACCGTGACCTTGTTATGCTGTTTGTAAAGCGTGATTTCAAAAACTCCTACAAACAAACCGTACTCGGCCCGTTGTGGATAATAATAAAGCCGTTCCTATCAACATTTGTTTTTACCGTAATTTTCGGTATGATTGCCAATATTTCGACTGACGGAATGCCTCAGTTCCTGTTTTTTATGGCTGGCAACATTTTATGGTCATTCTTTTCAAGCTGTCTTAACGGCAGTTCATCAACTTTTATCGGCAACGCAAGGCTGTTTGGCAAGGTGTATTTTCCAAGACTTGTAATGCCGTGTGCAAATATAATTTACAACACAATCGGTTTTCTGATTAACTTTGTAATGTTCTTTATACTTGTGCTTATATATATGTTTACGGGTTCAAATGTTCACCCGAATTTATGCGCATTGCTTATGCCGTTCATATTGCTTTCATCGGCACTTTTAGGAACGGGTTGCGGATTGATTGTTTCGTCCGTAACAACAAAATACCGTGACCTCGGTGTGCTTGTTTCATTCGGAGTAACATTGTGGATGTACATTACTCCTGTTGTTTATCCTGTTTCTCAGGTGGCAGAACCGTTCCGCCCGCTTGCACTTTTAAATCCTGTTGCTCCGCTCATTGAAACTTTTCGTTACGGATTCTTAGGCAGCGGAACATTTCCGTGGCAATATCTTATATTGAGCTTTGTTGTTACGGCAGTCGTTCTTGTGTTCGGAATAATCGTCTTTAATAAGGTAGAAAAGAATTTTATAGATACGGTATGATATCATGAGAGAAATGAATGAAAATTGCGTAATAAAAATTGAAAATCTCTCAAAGGAATACCGACTCGGTGCAATCGGTTCGGGAACTCTCCGTCATGATTTGCAGAGTTGGTATGCCAAAAAAAGAGGTAAAGAAGATCCGAATCAGAGAATCGGTGCTAAACAATACACAAAAGGCGACACATTTTTAGCACTTGACGGTGTGAACCTTGAGGTAAACCGTGGAGAACGCATAGGAATTATAGGCACTAACGGTGCAGGCAAGTCAACTCTGTTAAAAGTTTTATGCCGAATTACTGCCCCGACAGACGGCAGAGTGCGTTTCAGAGGACGAATTGCAAGCATGCTCGAAGTCGGAACGGGATTTCACGCAGAGCTTACCGGCAGGGAGAATATCTATCTCAACGGTGCAATTCTCGGAATGACAAAGGAAGAGGTCACTTCAAAAATCGACAGTATTATCGAATTTTCCGAGTGCGAAAAGTTCATTGACACACCCGTAAAGCGTTATTCATCGGGTATGTTCGTAAAACTTGCATTTGCTGTTGCGGCACACCTTGATGCCGAAATTATGATTATGGACGAGGTGCTTGCAGTCGGAGATATGCGCTTTCAGAAAAAGTGTATCAAGAAAATGCGTGACCTTGCAACCGAGGAGGACAGAACTATCCTCTATGTTTCGCACAATATGAACACTATCCGTGACCTTTGCGACAGATGCATAGTTCTTGACCACGGCAAAATTGTCTTTGACGGTGATGTTGAAGACGCTATAAAAATCTATCTCGGAAGTGCAAACGAAAACTTCCGTGCTTTAGAATATGTCGGAAATGAGCATAAGCATCATGCCGACAGAAACGACCTCTGCCTGCAATTTGTCAGATATAACGGCAAAGAGGATAGCAATCTATCAAAGAAGTCATACCATTGTGGTTGAAAATTTCTATTCGGGAAAAAAGGGCGAAACCCACACGGCAAAATTGAAAATAGATGTATCAAAAATCGTCCGTGGCGGATACTA
Organism: uncultured Ruminococcus sp.; assembly: GCA_902771755.1. Classification (GTDB taxonomy): domain Bacteria; phylum Bacillota; class Clostridia; order Oscillospirales; family Acutalibacteraceae; genus Ruminococcoides. The sequence continues at coordinate 3,729 of CACXYD010000162.1, forward strand.
TACACGCTATGTTTTTTACAGTCGAAAGAACGATGCCGCCCCATTTGAAACCTTAGAAGTCGCAGACGGTCTGACCTTCAGAAGAAGAAAACCCGATAAATACCAAAACAGGTGGAAAAAAGCCTGGGGCAGTATTGAGATGAACGATATTGAAGTTATAAACCCGTAGTGCCTGTTATCGTCTGCCCGCAAGTAACGGTACAAATTTTCTTGCAAACAAATTACCGAAACGAATGAATATTTCGTAGGGGCGGATATTATCCGACAGCCTTGATGAATTTTTATGTTCATACACATAAGTTTTGATATGAAGAAAGAGATGTATTAGTTTGTAGGAAAATGTATCGAAATGTAACGAAAGGAATAATATGAGCGAAAGACCTGAACTTACAACAAATACGAAGGCTGATGCTTTCAAGAAATATTACTATCTCAAAGAAGAACTGGTGCAATTCTGCCGTGAGAACGGTCTGCCGGCATCAGGCTCAAAGCAGGAGCTTACTGAGCGTATAGCACACTTTCTCGAAACAGGGAAGGTGCTGAACAGCCCTGCAAAGAAGAAAGCTGCAGCGGCCGTCGGGGACATCACAGAAAGCACGGTTATCGAAGCAAATATAGTATGTTCGGAAAAGCACCGCACCTTTTTCAGGGAGAAGATAGGAAAGTCCTTCTCGTTCAATGTGGCGTTTCAGAAGTGGTTGAAAAGCAATGCAGGAAAGACTTATGCCGATGCAATAACTGCTTATTATCAGATACTGGCAGAAAAGAAAAACAGTAAGACCGTCATAGACAAACAGTTTGAGTACAACACATATATCCGGGATTTCTTCGCCGATAATCAGGGGAAAAGTCTTGATGATGCAATAAAGTGCTGGAAATACAAAAAGAGCCTTGAGGGGCATAACCGCTATGAAAGGTCTGACCTTATCGCACTTATCTGACACCAGAAGCCACAAAAAACTCCACAAATCTTAATAAATGAAAAACGGGAACAGCTGTAAAGCCGTTCCCGTTCTTTTATATTTTCGACAACTCTATACCTTTCTGTATCTCTATGGCACGTTCCTCGCTGATGCCGCATTTTTCTGCGTAACTGAGCCAATCTGACACAACCGCTTCGGCGGCGGATATTGCTTTGCGGCAAAACTCCGCAGACAGTCCCATTGACTTTCCGCTTGCTATAAGGTCGTCTGCTGTTATCCCTGACGTTTTGCCGTTTATGGACATCTGATGCTTCGATATCCACCTGTTATCGGGATTATATGCAAAGGTCAGGTCGTACGCAGGAGACAGCTTCCATTCACCTTTTCTATCCATAAGGAATGAGAAGTTCTTGACATGGTCGTCGCAGTTTCCGCCAAGCACAGCAAACGCCATACGTCTGAATATCTGCTCTATACCGCTTTTCCCTATACCAAGCCGCTTTGCATGTTCGGCATACAATTCGTAGCTGCATACATTCGGAGTATTATAGTCGAAATGCCCGAGAGCGGCAAGAGTCTGCATATGGACTTTATCGCCGTTCACACGGTCAAAACGCTTCGTCATAAAATGATGAAGCCCGTCCTTTTCGTATATGCGGCACTCGTTCATGTCGATACCGAGGTCAATAGCCATAAGATAGTAGGCGTACTCGATGAGCGAATACTGCTTTTTATCAGCTAAGTTATGGTCGCCATTGCCTGAAACTCCGTCAAATTTTATGAGCCAGTAGTCAAAGCCTTTTCCTGCGTCTACCTGTCCGGACTTTACTTCACCCGTTTTTTCGTTCCACGCAACGATTGCTTTCGCTCTTGCACCGCCTGCTGAAGAACCTATCTCAAGGAGCTGCATTACGCCTGCTTCTTTATCGGACAGCACTGCACTCTCCCTGCCGGACAACACATCGGAAGCAAGTTTTGTCATCTCAGTCACATCGACTTCGCTGTTTATAAATTCGGGACTTGTCGCAGGAACATATTCAAGAGCTCCCATGCCGCGCTTGCCTGTATAGCACAATCTTTCTATTGCCGTAAACGACTGCGGAGAACGTCCCTGACCTGCAAGCCACTTGTCTATAACGGCGTTACCGAACTTATCAGGCAGAGAATCTGCAAACAATCCAGGGATACCCTTGAATGCTTCAACTCGGCTTAGTTCGGGGAATGAGTACACTCTGCCAGATAACGGCATTCTGAACGGAGAGATCTCTATTCCACTTTTGAGAAACTTTCTGTCATACTCAAAGCTTGCGGCTGCGTCGCTGTCGCCCTGGTGGATATATCCTATCCGAGTTCCCCAGAGGTACACTTCTGCTGTGGTTATCATTCTTCATCGCCCCATTTCCAGTCATTATCGGTTTTCCTGCGTTTCCTTGCACGCTGTTTAGGAGTGCTGTTGTCGATATAATTAGAAGGTCGTTCCTGCGGATCTGGTATCAGCATATCCAGATTTGCTTCAAGCTCAAGCGCCTTCAGCAGCTTTATCAGGTTCAACAGTCCTATATCGCTGCCATTTTCAAACCGAGCAATAGTCCCGACCGAGACCATTGATTTCTCCGCAAGCTCCGCTCTCGTCATAGGACAGGCAATGCGGTACTGCTTGAATCGCGCTGAAATCTCCGCGGCGATAGCCTTATCTTGTAAGTCCTTGTTTATCTTCATCACTGACGCTCCTTCCCATAAGCTTTGTTATCCCCATTATACCACGCTCAAAAATAAAATGCAATATATTATTTATTATCTTGTTATTTTACAGATAAAATACAATATATTATATTTTATTGCTGGCTGATTATAAAACAAAACGGGAACGGCTTATATAAGCTGTTCCCGTTTTTTACAATAAGATAAAAAGTGAAATAATGATAGACACTGATAATATAAGCATCATCATAAATGTACTTAAACAACCGGAGGACTGATTAACGGTCGGTCTCTGCTGCATAATCTGCGGCGGAGGATATACCACTCTTGGAGCTTGTTGAGTTCCGTTATCGGTCTGTCGTTTTCCCGCGTGCTCAACAGTCGCTTTCATCTCCATTTTTCTCAGTGCCCCAAGCGGATCGTCAGAAGAAAACAACCTTTTATAGAAATTATCGAGCCATTCGTAATCATAAAATGAACAAATATCAGAATCATAACTTACTTCGTGGGCAAGCTGATTTCTTATCCAACGTACGTGTTTAAGGTTATCATAATCATTTTTCCAGCCTCGAACACTGCTGTTTCCCTTGTTAAAGCAGGATTCCATTGAACGTATGTACTCTGAAACACCTTCAGAAGAAGAATAAGCATCTTTAATAAAACGGTCTGTACGTTTATACAGGTCCATAAAATCAATATTCAAGTCACGCATAATATCCCTCTTACCTATACCGTTACAGCCATTTCTTCTTTTTGAAAAAGA
>CACXYD010000163.1 GCA_902771755.1 uncultured Ruminococcus sp.
ATTGTTCTTGTCGGATGCGGTCTTGAATATTACTCATATTCGGTCAATAATGCAGATGCGGAAACTTCGGGTATGTACAGATACAGCGCTCTTGCCGATAAGACAGATGATAATGCTTTTCCGAACTATTCCGATTATCAGGAGGAGCTTAACTCCGTAGGAATAAACTCGTCAAACGAGTATGAACTCTTTGTTGATGGGTATTATGATGAAAACAACGGACTGAACACCACAGCACTTGAAAAAGTTGCCGATATTCAAAAGAGGGAAAATCCGTATAACTTCTTTGATGATGCGAGTGCATTGTTTTCAGATGCATGGGGACATATTTCAGGCTTTGATTCATATCTTATTGCTTTTGTGGTAATACTTGCCGTTATGGTTGTTTTTGTTACCGTTCAGAAGAAAAGATTTGCCTTCTTCCCTGCCTTGTATTTTGTGGTAGGGTTTGCGGCTTGTATGTATGTTCGTTATGCAATGGATTCTTCGGCATACACAATGTACGGAATTTTGCTGATGATTCTTTCGTTTACGATGTATTCGTTTGATTTCGGACATCTCAGAAAGGAAGAATACAATAATATTGCAGACAAAAATAAGAATACGGTTCTTGTTTCGGTTATTGCACTTGTGATATTATGTGCGGCAAGCTGTACTTCGTATTTCTTCCATATCACTCCTGTTTCATATGATAAAAAGCCAAGTGACCTTTACACAGAGGTTGACAGACATCCTGAAAATTATTATGTTCTTGATCCTGTAACTGCTAAGGAATATATTTCATATACCGACAACTATATTCATCCGCTTTGGGGATTTTCTTCCGATTTTCTCTATAACGTTGACGGATTCGGGTATCTTCACCAGACAAATCAGCTTGTGAACCGCAACCTCTCAACAAATATTTATGAGGCGGTTGTTGACGGAAGAAATGTATATGTTATTGATAAGAACATTACTTTTATCAAGGAAAATTATCTCAATCAATATTATGGCAAAGAAGATTCAGTTATCGTTTACAAAGATGAAAAGGAATTCAACGGATTTACAATTTACAGCGTAAACAGAGTTAAATAACATTAAAAGAGGATTGAACTTTGATTGTTCAATCCTCTTTGTTGTTTATTACAGACTGCATATCTTCGGGGATTTCAGCGGTAACAGTAATGTATTCATTTTTTATCGGATGATAAAACTCAAGCCTTGCGCAATGAAGTGCCTGCCTTGTAATTTTATCAAGCTTTCCGCCATACAAGTCATCACCCATAAGCGGATGCCCTAAATAAGCCATATGACAGCGAATCTGATGTGTTCTGCCTGTTTCAAGCCATAATTCAAGCAAAGTGTATTCTTTTGTTGTAACAAGTGGTTTGTAGTGCGTAACAGCCTTCATTCCGTCATCACGGACAATTCTCACCATTTTGGAATCATCACGCAAATCCATGGGTTTATCAACTATGCCCTCATCATCTATTTCACCCTCGCACAAAGCGTAATAAACTTTGTGCGTTTTGTTTTTCACGGCATTAGCTGTAAAACGGTTTTTGGCTATGAGAACAAGTCCTGAGGTGTCCTTGTCAAGTCGGTTGATTGCTCGGAATACAAACGGTTTTCCGTTTTGACTGCAATAGTATGAAACAATATTTGCAAGTGTATCGCTTTGATGTTGCTTTACAGGATGAACAGGCATGGAATGTGGCTTGTTTACCACAAGAAAATGCTCATCCTCATATCTTATATCAAGTGTACCCTTTGTCGGTTCTATCTCGCATTTTTCATCGGGAATTGCAATTGAAACGGTTTTTCCGCTTTGGACATAGTCAATTGTTCTTAAAATTTTCCCGTCCATCAAAATACCGTCTTTTTCTCTTTTCAGCCGTGTTATTATTCTTGCAGAAAGACCGCATTTATCACGCAGAAATCTTTGAGCAAGCATATTGTCACATTCGTCAGATACGGGAAAATACAGTCTGTCAGACATAAATCATCCTCCAAACAAAAAACAGAATTATCAGCTGGATTATAAATATTATCGGTATACCAAGCATAAATTTAATATGTCTTGTTTTGTGTCTGATTAATTGCATTGTAATGTACATTGCAACACTTCCTCCGAGTGCGGAAAGAATCAGCAATGTGCTTTCTCTTACTCTCCATTTGTGATGAATTGCAAAGTATTTGTCACAGACTGTTACGATAATTGATATCAGGCTGATGATGCAAATGTATATGATGAAAATTTCCATGAGAACTCCAAAGGATGATTTGATTGAAAAACAGAAAGATTGTTCCGATTATAGTATCTGTAATAGCAATGTTAAGCGTTATCTGCATAAGCTCATTCATAAGAGGGAAACCGCCGCAAAAACAGAATAATACTGACAGCGTTGTAACCTTATCATCAAAAGCAACTGCCGACACACCAGAAAATAATGAAGAAATGCGTGGTGTGTGGGTATCGTATATGGAGCTTTCTATGGAAAATGAAAGCTCAAAAACACAAAAAGCGTTTGAAGATAAATTTACCAAGATAGCGCAAAAATGCCGTGACGGCGGTTTTAACACGCTTATAGTGCAGGTACGGCCGTTTTGTGACGCATTATATAAGTCAAGCTATTTTCCGTGGTCACATATTCTAACAGGTATACAGGGGAAAAATCCAAATTATGATCCGCTTAAAATAATGTGCGATATATGCAAAGATAATAATTTGAAAATTCATGCGTGGATTAATCCCTACAGAATCAGGTCAAACGAAACCCCGAAAAAGCTTTCGGACAATAATCCTTACATAAAAAATTCTGAAGTCGGCATAGAAACCGATAACGGAATTTTTCTTGATCCGTCAAGTGAAACTGCACAACAGCTGATTTGTGACGGTGTAAAGGAAATTGCAGAAAATTATGATGTTGACGGGATACAGTTTGACGATTACTTCTACCCTACTAAGAATGAAAATTTTGATAAAAAGCAGTATGATGCTTATATCCAAAAATACGGCGAAGAAAACTGCATGAGCCTTGACAATTGGCGAACTCAGAATGTAAACACGCTAATCTGTAAGGTTTACAGAACGATTAAAAGTGTAGATTCATCAGTTGAGTTTGGCATATCACCGCAGGGCAACATTAACAACAATGACGGATTGTATGCAGATGTAAAATCATGGTGTACCTGTAAAGGCTTTGTAGATTACATCTGTCCGCAGATTTACTTTAGCCTTGAAAACACTGCCCTTACTTTTGAAGATTGCCTTGACAGCTGGACATCACTTGACTTTGACGAGAATGTAAAGCTGTATGTCGGTCTTGGCGGGTACAAGGCGGGAAACGGTGATTATGACGAAGAAACATGGCTTTTAAGCGACAGTATTCTTGCCGATGAATATGGTATTTTGAGTAATAACAAATCTGTCAAAGGCTTTATGCTGTACAGCTATAATTGCCTTGAAGATGATACTGCAGAAAAAGAAGTTAATAATCTGATTAATGCTTTAAACTAATTCAGCCTCGCAGTAATCATCAAATGATTTTGTGATTTTTACATCAATAATTTTACCGCAAAGAGTTGTATCTTCGGAATTAATATGAACAGGAGTGTAGTTCTTTGTATAGCCCTCGAGATATCCCTTGATTTTGGCTCTCTGCTCTTTAATCTGCGGATCAATCTGATTTGGTGCTTTATCGGCAACCGTACCCTTACGGCGTGAATACGGGAAGATATGCACTTTTGCAAAGCCAATTGACTTTACAAATTCAAGAGATGCGTTGAAATCTTCCTCTGTTTCACCGGCAAATCCAACCATTACATCGGTTGTCATTGAGCTGTTTTCAAAAGCGTTTCTGAGATTTGAAACAATTTCAGCATATTCCGCACAATTGTAGTGACGGTTCATGGCTTTAAGTGTGTTATCGCAACCGCTCTGGAGCGAAAGATGAAATTGCGGACAGAACTTTGGCTGTGCGGCAAGACGGGCAATCATCTCTTTGTCCATTCTTTCGGGTTCGATTGAACCGAGTCGTACACGGTCAATGCCTTCAACTGAACACGCACATTCTACCGCATCTGCAAGGTCAAAATCTTCATCAAGTCCGTAGGCTGAAAGGTTGATGCCTACAAGAACAACTTCACGGTAGCCGTTTGCGGCAACCTGAATAAGCTCTGCCTTTAAATCTTCAAGAGATTTTGAACGCACTCTGCCTCTTGCATACGGGATAATACAGTAAGAACAGAATCTGTTGCAGCCGTCCTCAATTTTGATGAAGGCTCTTGTATGCTCACCGAGTGATGATACGGAAAGGTTTTCGTATTTTTCGCCTTTTCCGATATGCTCTGTTATATGAACAAATTTCTGCTTTTCTTCGAGAAACTTGTAAATTGACGGAACAAGCTCGGCTCTCTTTGCGTTGCCGAGTACGATGTCACAGCTTGAGAAGTTTTCGCTTTCTTCCGGAAAAGCCTGCGGCATACAGCCTGTGAGAATGACGATTCCGTCAGGATTTTCACGGCGAACACGGTTGAGAATCTTGCGGTTTTTGGCATCGCTTACGGATGTTACCGTACAGCTGTTAACGATTGTTATATCGGCTTTGTCCTTGTCATCCGACAGAAGGAATCCGTTTTTCAGCATGTCCTCACGCATTGCCTGAGATTCATACTGATTAACCTTGCAGCCGAGTGTAATTATATTAAAATTCATTCAATTACCATCCTTTTTTGGGTAAATAGTTGAAATTGCAAAAATTCATTAATTCATTGTTGATTTAGACAAAAATTAATGATAAAATATAGACAAGATGAACAATGGAGGTGAGATTTTGTTTTCTGTACCGGTTTCTATTAAAAATAAAAAAGAAATGATTGATATGTTTGAAACTCTTGCTCACTTTCCGGATACAGTAATGATGCTCAGAAACGGCGATAATACTGTTGATGCTCATTCGTTGATGGGATTTTTTGCAATTGACGAAAAAATTCCGATCGAACTTCTTCTTGAATCAGAACCTGATGATAATCTCAAACAGGCGATTTCAAAATTTGCTTTTGTTAATGCATAAAATAATATATACATACTGTTAAGCCCTATGACCAAAGTCATAGGGCCTTTTTGTTTGTGTTTTTCTATTAAGAATTTTTGTCAACAACATGGAACTTTTTAAGGTTTCCTGTCTTTTCACTTCTTCGGTCAAGCTCGGCAAGTACATGACGATCGCGTCTGCCGCCGTCGTGGCGCTCACCATCGCCATTTTCGCCATCCGCGCGGTCGTGAAGCCCGCGTCCGTCCTCGCCGTGGACCTCACGGGCGGCACCTCGATCGTGTTCGACGTCCAGGAGGGCAAGATGCCGTCCGTCGCGGACGTGCGCAAGACGCTCAATCCGTTTGACAACGCCACCGTCATCCAGACCCAGGGATCCGACAAGCTCCTCGTCAAGACGGGCTACACGTCCGACAACGCGAATGACAAGGGCGTCACGGACGTCGCCGGGCATGTGACCAAGTTGCTGAAGGACGCGTTCCCGGACGCCGGCATCGAGCGCCGCGACGCGAGCGAGATCGGTTCCGTCGTGGGCGCCGACCTCAAGAAGTCCGGCACGTGGGCCGTGGTTCTCTCGCTCTGCGCGATCCTGATCTACGTCGCCTTCCGCTTCGAGTTCGGCTTCGGCCTCGGCGCGCTCGTGGCGCTCGCGCACGACGCGCTCATCTCGCTCGGCCTGTACTCGCTCTGCGGACGGCAGGTCTCGCTGC
>CACXYD010000164.1 GCA_902771755.1 uncultured Ruminococcus sp.
GGTAACGATGATGCTATTCGTGCAGTAAAGCTTATTGCAGGTGCAATGGCTAACGCTATCATCGAAGGCAGAGAGGGCCAGATGGGCGCTGCAGCTGTTGAAGAAGAGGCAGCTGAATAATCATTTGCGATTATAACCCCGTTTTATATAAATTTATTTGAAAGGATGTTTTCAAAATGGCAGCATTTACAGCTCAGGATGTAAAAGCATTAAGAGAAAAAACAGGCTGCGGCATGATGGATTGCAAAAAGGCACTCACAAATGCTGACGGCGATATGGATAAAGCAGTTGACTTTTTAAGAGAACAGGGCCTTGCTAAGCAGGCTAAGAAGGCAAGCAGAGTAGCAGCAGAAGGTGTTGCATACGCTTGCACAAACGATGACCTTTCAGTAGGTGTTGTTGTAGAAGTTAACGCTGAAACAGACTTCGTTGCTAAGAACGATTCATTCATGGATTTCGTTAAGGCTTGCGCTAACACAATCATCGAGCAGAATCCTGCTGATGTTGAGGCTCTCCTCACACTCAAGGCATCAGGTTCAGATCAGACAATTGCTGAAATGCTTCAGGAAAAGGTTCTCACAATCGGCGAAAACATTCAGATTCGTCGTTTTGAGCGTATGGAAGGCGCTTGCGTTGCTTATGTACACGCAGGCGGTAAGATTGGCGTTCTCGTTAACTTTGACACAGACCTCGCTGCAAAGCCTGAGTTTGTTGCATACGGCAAGGATGTTGCAATGCAGATTGCAGCTCTTAACACTCCTTACCTCAACGAGAGTGAAGTTCCTGCAGAAATCATCGAGCATGAGAAGGAAGTTATGCGTCAGCAGGTAATCAACGAAGGTAAGCCTGAGAAGATTGCTGACAAGATCGTTATGGGTAAGATTGGCAAGTTCTACAAGGAGAACTGCCTCCTCGATCAGGAATTCGTTAAGGACAACAAGATCAACATCAAGCAGTACACACAGAATACTGCTAAGGAGCTTGGCGGTTCTATCGAAATCAAGAAGTTCGTTCGTTTTGAAAAGGGCGAAGGCATTGAGAAGCGTCAGGACGACTTTGCTGCAGAAGTTGCAAGCATGGTTAAATAATTGTTTTGACATCCAAATCATAATAATCAGAGCAGAGATTAAGTTCTCTGCTCTTTTTGTTTGCCCAAAAATAAAAATACGGAACAGAAATCTGCTCCGTAAAAATTATTTAAAGAATATCCAACTTTCAACCTTGTCGCCGTCAACCATAAAAGCTTTGTCTGCAATCTCCGCAAGTGGCGAATCGCTGTAACTGTCCGAGTAAAAGTTGTCAATTTTCCCGTCAGGAAAAGCCTCATAAAAGCGTTTTACCTTTTCTTTGCCGTGACAGTTAACTCCCGAATATTTTCCGCTGTGCATATCCACCTTTGATGCCATAAGATTTTTTATTTTAAGTCTTTCACAAACGTGTTTCAGTAAAAATTCGGGTGATGCCGAAATAATTACATCGTCATCTTTCTTTTGTTCAAGATAAAACGGTTTTATATTTCCAATGTATTCTTTCCAAAAATCTTTTACATCTTTTTCGGTATCGCAATAGGTGAGAAATCTGTACATTTTTTCTTTAAAATCAGTTTTTGTACCTTTTTTGAATACATAGAATTTTATAAATGCTCCCAAAAGCGATGGGGCAAGAGTGAGTATTTTTTTGTGCCTTTTAAGGCAAAATAAATAGAAGTCGGCAGTTGAGTCACCGTAGTAAATCGTTTTATCAAAATCGTATACATTCATAATATGCAAATTCCTTTTTATTTTCTGCAAATGATTTTTTGATATCCCGTTCTGAATGGGGATACCATCTGCACTATGATTATAATATGAGAAGGCAATTTTTGCAACATTTCCCATAAATAAGGACTTTTTGGCTGATTATCCAAAGAATATACCGTTATTCTGTTGCTTTTAACGCTGTTTTGTTGTACAATATACTATGTATTATTGTATAAAGGAGAAAATCCGTGTTTGGTTATTTGCAGATTCAAAAGAGCGAACTGCTTGTTCGTGAATCCGAGGCTTACAAGGCTGTGTACTGCGGACTTTGCAGGCAAATGGGTAAGGATTACTCCGTGTTTACAAGATTTACACTAAGCTATGACTGCACATTTTATGCAATGCTTTTGATGTCACTTAATCGTTCATGCAAAGGCTTTAAGGACGGCAGATGTACCTGTAATCCTCTAAAAAAATGTAAGTTTGCAACAGATGAGGGAGATGCATACAGCAAGGCAGCCGCATTTTCAATGATATCGGTTTATTATAAAATCATTGATGACATTCAGGACAGCGGATTTTTTAAAAAACTTTTGTGCAGAATCATAAAGCCATTCTTTTCTCATCAGCGAAAAAAGGCTGCAAAAAAGTATCCCGATATGGACAAAGCGGTTGCTGATATGATGAAGATGCAGTATGATGCAGAACATTCGGAAAAACCGTCTGTAGATATGTCGGCTCATCCAACGGCATTAATGCTTGCAACGGTCTTGTCGGCTGAGGCTCACGATGAAACTCAAAAACGAGTTCTCTATGAATTCGGCTATCATATCGGTAGGTGGATTTATCTTGTCGATGCCGCAGATGACATCGAAAAAGATATCAAATCAAACGGATTCAACCCGTTTGTAAACAAGAAAACAGGTGAGGTAAGGTCATCAGATTTTATTCAAGCGGTTCTGAATCAATCGCTTGCACGGGCATATGATGCCTACAATCTTATGAACTTTACCGATTTTAAAGGAATTTTAGATAATATGATGCTTTTGGGATTCCCGGCATCACAAAACAGAGTAACAAGCAAACTTGATACGGAGGTCAATAATGAATAATCCTTATGAGGTTCTCGGTGTGTCTGAAACAGCTACCGATGAAGAAGTAAAAGCAGCGTACAGAAACCTTGCTAAAAAATATCATCCCGATAACTACACCGACAGCCCTCTTGCAGATGTTGCGGAGCAGAAAATGAAGGAGATTAACGAGGCATATGATATGATTAATCAGATGCGTCAAAAGGGCAAGGGTACAGGTTCAACAGGCAGTTCGTCCTACAATGCAAATTCTTCAAGTTCACAGTTCTACAATGTAAGAATATACATCCAGCGCAACGCCTCGGTGTCCTTCGCGTGCAATTCCTTCGGGCGATACAATGCGGTGACCCCAACGTGGCCGTTCGCCAGCATCAGGTCGCTTTCATCATTGACCTCCGGGTCGGTGACGTTATGGAAGTGCTCATCATTGTAGAAGGGGACATCGTTAACGGTGGAAGTCGAACTCGGCAAGCCAAGCAGGCCGAAGGTATGGGTGGACTGCCAATAACGGACGAATGTGACATTCTCCTTGTCCACCGCCATAATGCGGAGCGGATATTGGCAGCCGACGAACTCATAGATTTTCGATCCGCGTTCATCGTTGAGGCGGGTATACGGAATTTCCTCCCAGCATCATGACAGAGTTGTAAGAGGCCACATTCATAATCGAAAGGTGTACCTTTTCCTCCTCCGGAAGGGTCTCGTTGAGCCGGATCATCTCTTTTGCCACCTTGATGGAAATCAGATATGCGCCTTTCAGG
>CACXYD010000165.1 GCA_902771755.1 uncultured Ruminococcus sp.
TCAGAACCATCAGAACTACCATCGTTAACTAAAATGAGCTCAATATTTGTATACGATTGATTTATTATTGAATCAATGCATGCTGAAATAAAGCGTTCTGCATTACATCAAGTCCTTTAATGCATTGATTGCAAGAAAGTAACTGTTCTTACCAAAACCTGCAATCTGACCAACACAAACAGGTGCGATTACAGAAGTGTGTCTGAACTCCTCTCTTGCGTGAATATTAGACATATGAACCTCTACAAAAGGAATCTTTACGCAAGCAATAGCGTCCCTTAAAGCATAGCTATAATGTGTAAGAGCGCCTGCGTTGATTACAACACCGTCAAAGTTACCCTTTGCAGAATGAATTTTATCAATAAGATCTCCCTCATGATTTGACTGAAAAACTTCGGCAGAAAAGCCGTTTCTTTCCGCATATGAAATAATCTGCTTTTCAATATCAGAGGCAGTTTCTTCACCGTATATTCCCTTTTCACGGACACCTACCATATTGAGGTTAGGTCCGAGTATAACAAGAATCTTTTTCATAGTGTCACCTTTTTTCAAAGAAATATGAAGATAAAACAAAAAGCGGACAGAATGCTCTGTCCGCCTGTTTGATTACCTGTATTTGCGTTTGCGAGCTGCTTCGGATTTTTTCTTACGCTTTACAGAGGGCTTTTCATAAGCTTCTCTTTTGCGAACCTCAGCAATAACGCCAGCTCTGGCACACTGCTTTTTGAATCTTCTTAAAGCACTTTCAAGGGATTCATTCTCTTTAAGTCTAATCTCTGCCATCTATCTTCCCTCCCATCTGCCACCGGGCATGGGTAATTTGCATATAATTGCAAATGTTATTATACATTATGACTCGAATAATGTCAATAGCATTGTAGAAATTTAGGTCAAATTAATTTTAAAAGTTGAATTATGGCTTAACAACAAGGTTTACAAGCTTCTTTGGAACAACAATTTCTTTAATAATGTTCATTCCGTCAATAGCTTTCTTGACATTTTCGTCATTCTTTGCAAGTTCAAGAACAGCATTCTTGTCTGCGTCAACAGGAATGTTAAGCTTAGCTTTAATTTTACCGTTTACCTGAACAACAATTTCTACGCTTTCGTCAACACATTTTGACTCGTCATATTCAGGCCACTTAGCTTCGGCAAGAATACCGTCACCAAGCTTGCAAGCCTCGTAAACTTCTTCTGTAACATGAGGAGCAAACGGATTAAGGAGAATTGAGAAAATTCTGAGTTCTTCCTTATTGATTGATTTTACATTTGAAATATCATTGATTAAAGCCATAAGAGTTGCGATAGCTGTATTGAACTTGATATTTTCAATATCTTCGCCAACCTTTTTGATTGCCTTGTTAAATGCACTTTCAAGTTCAGGTCTGATTTTATCGCCGTCAATGAGAACATTCTGAAGATTCCAGTAGCGCTCAACGAATCTGCGGCAACCTCTGATGCTTGCCTTACTCCACGGAGCAGCCTTTTCAAAGTCACCGATGAACATTTCATACAGACGCATTGTATCTGCACCGTATTCGTCAACGATTTCATCAGGATTTACAACATTGCCTCTTGACTTACTCATCTTCTCGCCGTTCTCACCGAGAATCATACCGTGTGAAGTACGCTTTGCGTATGGTTCGGGAGTAGGAACAACGCCGATATCATAGAGGAACTTATGCCAGAAACGGCTATAGAGAAGGTGGAGAGTTGTATGCTCCATACCACCGTTATACCAATCAACAGGTGACCAGTATTCAAGAGCCTCTTTTGATGCAAGTGCATTTTTATTGTGCGGATCCATATATCTGAGATAGTACCATGATGAACCTGCCCACTGAGGCATTGTATCGGTTTCTCTCTTTGCTTTACCGCCACAGCAAGGACAGGTTGTATTAATCCAGTCTGTCATCTTAGCAAGCGGAGATTCACCGTTATCAGTAGGCTCGTATGACTCAACCATAGGCAGTCTGAGCGGAAGGTCTTTTTCATCAATCGGAACATAACCGCACTTCTCGCAATATACCATTGGAATAGGCTCACCCCAATAACGCTGACGGGAGAATACCCAGTCACGGAGCTTGTAGTTAACCTTTGAATGACCTTTGCCCTCACTTGTGAGCCAATCAATAATTTTCTTCTTTGCTTCATCAACAGTAAGGCCGTCAAGCATTCCTGAGTTGACCATAATGCCCTTGGCACAATCTGTGTAAGCCTCTTCCTGAACATTGCCGCCCTTAACAACTTCAATAATAGGAAGGTCGAACTTCTTTGCAAATTCCCAGTCACGGGTATCGTGAGCAGGAACAGCCATAATAGCACCTGTACCGTATGATACAAGAACATAGTCAGAAATAAAAATCGGGATTTCCTTATTGTTTACAGGGTTGATAGCATTAACGCCGTCAATTCTGACACCTGTCTTTTCCTTTGCTACCTCTGTTCTTTCAAAGTCAGATTTACGAGCGGCAGCCTCCTGATACTTCTTGATTTCATCCATATTAGAAATCTTGTCAGCCCACTTTTCAATCATTGGGTGTTCAGGGGAAATTACCATATATGTAGCACCGTAAAGTGTATCGGCACGAGTTGTATAAATTGTAAGTGTGTCGCCTGTTGTAGTTGTAAAGTCAACTTCCGCACCCTTACTTCTGCCGATCCAGTTCTTCTGCTGTGCTTTTACTCTGTCGGGATAATTTACAAGGTCAAGGTCATTGATAAGTCTGTCAGCATATTCTGTGATTTTAAGCATCCACTGTGACTTAACCTTGTGAATAACTTCACTGCCGCAACGCTCACAAACGCCGTTTACAACTTCTTCGTTTGCAAGAACGCACTTACATGAAGTACACCAGTTTACATTCATCTCTTTCTTATAAGCAAGGCCGTGCTTGTAGAGCTGAATGAAAATCCACTGTGTCCACTTGTAGTATTCGGGATCTGTTGTATTAATTTCTCTGCTCCAGTCAAAAGAAATACCAAGTGACTGAATCTGCTTTTTAAAACGGGCAATGTTCTTCTTTGTTACAATTTCAGGGTGAATATGATTCTTGATTGCATAGTTCTCGGTAGGAAGACCGAAAGCGTCCCAACCGATAGGATAAAGAACATTGTAGCCCTCAAGTCTGCGTTTTCTTGCGACTGTATCAAGTGCTGTGTACGGACGGGGATGACCTACATGAAGGCCCTGTCCTGATGGATATGGGAACTCGATAAGAGCATAAAACTTTTCTTTGCTTGTGTCCTCACTTGCGTGGAACACACCCTTATCTTCCCAGATTTTTTGCCATTTTTCTTCTACGGCTTTATGATTGTATTTCAAAGTAACCCCTCCTGCGATTAATCAACGATACCTGTCAGGTCAACGCTTTCGCCGTCCTGCCAAAGTCTTTCAAGGTCATAAAAATCACGGGCCTCATCATCAAACACATTGACAATAACATCAATGTAATCAAGGAGAATCCATGAATTTGATCTGTAACCTTCTATATGACTTACCGAAATTCCTGCCTGATCAAGTTTGTATTCAACCTCATCG
>CACXYD010000166.1 GCA_902771755.1 uncultured Ruminococcus sp.
GACAAATGAAAAAGAAAAAACTCTCTCTTAACAAACTGTTTCAGAATAACAAATTTCTGATTGTACTCGCCCTTGTAATCTCATCAATAACATGGGTTTATATGAGTATGGGTACAACCAACGACACAACCGTAACAATAAGCAATATTCCGATTCAAATCGAATTGCCCGATCAGCTTGATAACAACGGCTTGCAGGTGTTCCGTGATACAGACCAGACTGCCACGGTAACCGTAACAGGTAGCAGAGCCGTTCTCGGTTCTATCGGCACAAAGGATATTACTGTCACAGGTGCAACAAACGGAATTGACTCGGCAGGAACTTATCAGCTTTCACTTTCAGCAGTAAAAGCCAACCCGAGTGCAAACTTTCAGATTATTTCAACCGTTACACCGTCAAATGTAAATGTAATTGTTGACTATCAGCGTGAAACAAGTTTCCCAATTCAGGAAAATGTTGTTTACAAGGTTGCTGACGGTTACTATGCGTCAACTTCTCTCGCATCAAAGAATATCACAATCTCAGGCCCTCAGACCGAGATTGCAAAGATTGCAAAAGTTTCTGCGTCAGCCGAACTTGACGGCACACTCAATGCGTCAACTTCAACAACCGCAAACATCGTTCTTTACGATAAAACAGGAAACAAAATCTCAACCGACCTTCTTACAATGGAATTCACGGATGTTGAGGCTACAATTTCTGTACTTCCCGAAAAGACAGTCAATATAATTCCCGAGTTTGTCAACAAACCTAAAGGTCTTGATTTAAGCGATGATATGCTCACAGTTGAGCCTTCAAAGATTCTGCTTGCAGGTCCTAAAAAAGTGCTTGACGATACAGACAGCGTAAAACTTGAATCAATTGATTTTGCAACACTTTCAAACAAGCGTTACGAGTATGATAAGCAGGGAATAAACATTCCGAGTGACTGCAAAAACATCAGCAACTCAACATCAGCCAAGCTTGTACTTGACCTCAGCGGTTTATCCAAGAAAACATTTACCGTTGACTCATTTAAAGTAAGCGGACTTTCTTCAAAAT
Organism: uncultured Ruminococcus sp.; assembly: GCA_902771755.1. Classification (GTDB taxonomy): domain Bacteria; phylum Bacillota; class Clostridia; order Oscillospirales; family Acutalibacteraceae; genus Ruminococcoides. Next base: position 1,042 of record CACXYD010000166.1, read on the forward strand.
ACAAAGCCGATGTAACACAGACGAGTATGAATATTACCGTAATCGGCAGTGAAGAAGAACTTGAAAACCTTAAAAGTTCGGATATTGAAGGCGTAATCGACACCTCCGACCAGAGCGGAACAGTAGGCTCGGTTCAGATGCCTGTTACTTTCAAACTCAGCGGTACCGATACCTGTTGGGTAAGCGGAAGCTACAAAGCAAACATCACAATCAGCGAAAAATAACGCACAAAAACCGCAGACATCAAGGTGTCTGCGGTTTAGTTTTATCTATTAAGTTACATTCTGATTCGGCTTGAACTGCCTCGCCTTACAAAAGCCTTATTCATATCATCCGTATTGTGATATCTCACACTCTGCACAAGTCCAAGACTTATAAGCGTACTCAAAGCCGAAGTACCGCCCGAGCTGAATAAGGGAAGGGTTATTCCGACTACGGGAAGAAATCCAAGCACCATTCCTATATTTACAATCGTCTGCGATGCTATCATAGAAAACACTCCGTAGCAGACATATTTACCCTCAAATTCACTTGAATTTTTTGCATTCAAAATTACTTTCAATATAATAAAAAACAAAATCAGTAAAAGCGCTATGCATCCGACAAATCCGAGTTCTTCTCCTGCAACGGTAAAAATAAAATCGTTTTCCTGCTCGGGAACAATTGAATGTTCAACACGCTGACCGTTAAAAAGTCCGCTTCCAAAGCCTTCGCCGCTTGCAATTGAAACCTTGCCCTGATATTGTTGCCAGCCGTAATTTGTAAGTGCATTTCCGTCAAGGTCAAATAAAGCAAGAACTCTGTTGCGGTGTTCTTCATTCATAAACACATTCCATACAATCGGAACGGCACATACAAGCAATCCACCGAGAATGGCAAAATACCTCAGCTGAACTCCTGCCGCAAACGCCATGACCAGAAACATAAGTGCAAATATAAGAACAGTGCCGTCATCACCCTGAATATGAATAATTGCCATTGGTATCATTGCGTGTAGTGCTAGGGAAAGCACTCCCGAAAATTTTTCAATCATATTCTTTTCTCTCAGCCACGATAAATGCTTTGAAAAAGTGATGATGAAACATATTTTAATAAACTCAGACGGCTGAATTGAAAAACCGCCCGGAAGATTAATCCATGCCGTATCATCAGTTCCGCTAACCTGAACACCGAACACAAACACAAGTCCTGCAAGAACAATTCCTACTACTGCGGCAACATACCATTTTCGTATAAGAAATCTGTAATCGGCAATTGATATAAATACCGCCGCCACAAGACCGACAGACACGGCAATAATCTGCGTTCTGAGGTAACTGTACTCACCCGAGCGTTGCATACTTGCAATCAAAAGAAAACTGTACGCAATCGCTGTCAAGGTCAACAGCCACAACACAGCGTCACATTGCCTAAAGTATTCATAAATATTTGTAATAACTTTTTTCACCCGAAACAACCTTTTAAATTAATTTTACCCTATAATTATATTAAATAATGCCGTCAATATCAAGTATAATTTCAATACAGAATAATACAAGTTTCGCATTTTGTTATAATAAAAGAAATATGAATTTGATTCGGAGGTATAATATGTTATCTGATATCGAAATTGCTCAGGGTGCTGAATTACAGCCTATCAGCAAAATAGCCGCTCAGCTCGGCATTACCGATGATGAGCTTGAATTTTACGGAAAGTACAAAGCTAAACTTTCTGATGAACTTGCTGACCGTGTAAAGGACAATCCGAACGGTAAACTCATTCTTGTAACAGCAATCAACCCAACACCGGCAGGTGAGGGCAAAACCACCACTTCTGCAGGTCTTGGTCAGGCAATGGCTAAAATCGGCAAAAAGGCAATCATCGCACTCCGTGAGCCGTCACTCGGCCCAGTATTCGGAATTAAGGGCGGTGCCGCAGGCGGCGGTTACGCACAGGTTCTTCCTATGGAGGACATCAACCTTCATTTCACAGGTGATATGCACGCAATTACAGCTGCCAACAATCTTTGTTGTGCAATGCTTGACAACCATATTCAGCAGGGTAACACACTCGGCATTGATCCGAGAAGAATTCTCTTCAAGCGTTGTCTTGATATGAACGACCGTGCATTAAGAAATATCACAATCGGTCTTGGCGGTAAGGTGAACGGTGTTCCGAGAGAAGATCACTTCATCATCACAGTTGCATCGGAAGTTATGGCAATTCTCTGTCTTGCAAATGATATCTCCGACCTAAAAGAAAGACTCGGCAACATTCTTGTTGCATACACATACAGCGGTGAACCCGTTTACGCTAAGGATTTGAAGGCTGAGGGTGCAATGACTGCACTTCTCAAAGATGCAATCAAGCCTAACCTTGTTCAGACTCTTGAAGGTACTCCTGCAATTATGCACGGCGGACCTTTTGCAAACATCGCTCACGGCTGTAACAGCGTAAGAGCAACAAAGCTTGCATTAAAGCT
>CACXYD010000167.1 GCA_902771755.1 uncultured Ruminococcus sp.
ACGCAAAGCAGAAAATAAGACACGATGCAACTTTCAGGGCAACAGGTTACGATATAGATGACTCAGCCCTTGCAATCGCAAAGAAAAATGCAGAAATTGCAGGCGTTGCCGACAGAATAACATTTGCAAACCGTGATATCAAAGATTTTGAACTTGAGGACGGTTTTCAGACAATCATCACAAATCCGCCATATGGTGAACGATTGCTTGATGTAAAATCAGCCGAAAAGCTGTATGCAGTTATGGGTGAACATTTTAAAAAAATGAAGGGTAAAAGCTATACCATTATAAGTCCCGATGACGATTTTGAAAAAATCTTCGGCAGAAAGGCTGACAAACGCCGCAAGCTTTATAACGGTACGCTTAAATGCCAGCTTTATATGTATTTTAAATAATTTTCATTACATTGTAACAGCATAAAAAACAGTTGATTTTCTTTCATATTTATAGTATGATAGAAAGCGATGACAAAATTTAAGGAGGTATCACAGTTGGACGAGAATAAAGAAATTCTCACTTCTGAAAATGAGGCAGAGAATACCAACACAGATACAACAGCAGAAACAACAGAAAGTACAACAGTCGCTGCAGATGAGCCCACAGAAAGCGAAGATATGTCTTTTGCAGAAACAGAACTTGCAAATGAAAACGGCGAGATTGTTCCACAGCCAAAGAAAAAGAGAGTTCTTCAGCTTCCTATCATTATCGGTATCGTAATTGTGGCAGTTGCGGCTATCACTCTTTTCGTAATCAAAGGATTCTTTGATACAAGCATTGTAGGAACATGGGTTGAGTCTGTTGATGTAACAGGCAATTCATCATCTTCCGATGAGGCATCAAAGATTGATGTTTACTACACATTTAACGGTGACAATACCCTCGATTACAGAATCGGTTCAATGGTATGGAACGGTACATACACAGTTTCAACAGATGATTCCGGTAACCAGACACTTGCCATGACACTCAACGGCAATGAAACAAGCTGTAACTACGCTGTTTCCGGTAATATGTTCTCAGGCAGAACACTTGAGCTTTCAACTTCAACAGCTACCAACAAGGTAGAACTCAAGTCAGGTTCAGAGGTTAAGCCTGAATTGAAGGTTGACAAGGACTTTAAGGCTGACAAGAAAATCACAGGTTCATGGACTTATGATAACGGTTATGCTAAGATGACATACAAGTTTAACGATGACGGTACTGTTGAAATCAACCAGTCAGACGCACTCAATGTTGACGGTACTTATGTAATCAAGGACGGCACAATCATCATCAAGTATTATTACACAGATGAAATTGAAATGGATGTTGCTTACTCCGTAGAAAAAGACGGACTCAAGCTTAACGACATTCTCTATACAAAGGATGACGGTTCTGCAAAGGCTACTACAACGGCAGTAACCGAGGCGGCTACAGATGCAGCTACCGATACAGATAAGTAATCTTTTGAACTTTTAATGCAGGGCAACGGCAGATTATCTGCTGTTGCCTTTTTAAAAATACAATAATATGAGGAGGATTAACATGACACCGCAGGAAGAATTTATTGAAATCTACAACAAATACATCACAAGACAGGGTGCAGACGAACTTCTCGAATGGCTCAAAAGAACCGATTTCTTTACCGCACCCGCAAGTTCAAAATATCATTGCGCCTGTGAAAACGGCCTTGTAATGCACTCCGTCAGCGTGTTCAACACCATGATGGAAAAGCACTATGATGAAGAAACCGACAACATCGAAAGCTTTGCAATCTGCGGACTTCTTCACGATTTGTGCAAGGCACAGTTCTACAAGGTTTCAAGCAGAAATGTCAAGAACGAAAAAACCGGTCAATGGGAAAAAGTGCCGTATTACGCAATTGAAGACCAGTTTCCTTACGGTCACGGAGAAAAGTCGGTTTTTCTCATCGAACGCAAAATGCACCTCAAAATTGACGAAGCTATGGCAATTCGTTGGCATATGGGTGAATTCGGTGACAAAAACAGCAACACAATCAGTCAGGCTTATGACAAATATCCGCTTGCCGTAAAACTTCACCTTGCAGACCTTGAATCAACCTTTCTTCGTGAAAAAGGCACTTCACAGGTCAATAACAGATAATATTTTTAGCACAGTTGCAGATACTTATTTTACCGATAAATTTATGATATGGGGAAACCAAAATGGATTTTATAACAGCACAGAACCGTGCCAAAGAGCTTACAAAACAGCTTGAATACCACAACAACCTTTACTACAATCAGGACGAGCCGGAAATCTCCGACTATGATTACGATATGCTCATGCGTGAACTTGAGAATATCGAAAAGGAATTTCCGTCACTCAAATCTCCTATGTCACCGACAAACCGTGTCGGCGGTAATGCAGGAGAAAAGTTTTCTCCCGTTACTCATGAGGTTGTAATGGAAAGCCTTCATGACAGCTTTTCACACGAAGAACTTCGTGAATTTGATGCACGAGTGCGTGAAACCGTTCCGAATGTACGCTATGTTGTTGAGCCTAAATTTGACGGTCTTTCCGTATCATGCGAATATCAAAACGGTGTTTTTGTGAGAGGCTCAACCCGTGGTGACGGTTCTGTCGGTGAAGATGTAACCGAAAATCTTATGACAATCAAGAGCCTGCCAAAGCGTATTCCAAATGCACCCGAATATCTCGAAGTTCGTGGTGAGGTGTATATGTCATTCAAATCATTTGACGCACTTACTCGCAGACAGGAAGAAAACGAGGAAAAAACCTTTAAAAATCCACGAAATGCCGCCGCAGGTTCGCTTCGTCAGAAAAATGCAAAAATAACCGCTCAAAGAAGTCTTGATATATTCGTGTTCAACATTCAGCAAATCAGGGGAATGACGATTGAAAGCCACATTCAGGGACTTGACTATCTCACAGAACTCGGCTTTCCGACTGCATTTTACAGCGTTTACGATAATGTTGACGAGGCGATTGAGGAGATTGAGCGCATAGGTAATATGCGTGGCAAGCTTGATTACGCCATTGACGGCGCTGTTGTCAAGGTTGACAGCTTTGCAAGCCGCCGACTTCTCGGCAGTACCGCCAAATATCCCCGCTGGGCGGAAGCGTACAAATATCCGCCGGAGGAACCTACAAAACTTCTCAATATTGAAATCAATGTCGGCAGAACAGGTGTGCTTACTCCTGTAGGCAACTTTGAACCCGTACTCCTTGCCGGAACAACAGTAAGCCGTGCCACACTTCACAATAAAGATTTTATAGATGAAAAAGGCATTTGCGTAGGCGATACGGTTATAATCAGAAAAGCCGGCGAAATCATTCCCGAAGTTCTTTCGGTTAAAGAACACGCAGAAAATGCCGTGCCGTTTGAATTCCCGACAGTATGTCCGTCATGTGGAAACCCCGTTACACACGATGAGGGAGAGGCGGCAATCCGTTGTACAAACACAGACTGTCCCGCACAGCTGACAAGACATCTTATTCACTTTGTAAGCCGTGATGCAATGGATATTGACGGACTCGGTCCTGCAATTCTTGAACAGCTTTCAGACGAAGGTCTTGTAAAATCTCCGGCTGACCTCTACAGACTTAAAGCGGAAGACATTTCAAGCCTTGAACGCAAGGCTGAAAAATCTGCGCAGAATCTTATTTCTTCAATAGAAAAATCAAAAGAAAACGAACTTTTCAGACTTGTTTTTGCACTCGGAATCCGCAACATAGGTCTTAAAGCCGCCAAAATAATCTGCGAAAACTTTGCAACAATTGACGACATTATGAATGCAAAGGCTGAGGACTTTGAAAAAATAGACGGTTTCGGTGCTGTCATGGCAGAAAGTCTTGAAAATTATTTTTCTCTTGACGGCACAAAAGAGCTTATTGCCGACCTTAAATCACTCGGCTTAAAAATAAAACCCTCTCAGCCGAAAAACACAGGCGGTCTTTTTGAGGGTAAAACCTTTGTCCTCACAGGCACACTTCCCACAATGACAAGAAGTGAAGCGTCAAAACTCATTGAACAGAACGGCGGCAAAACAAGCTCGTCAGTTTCAAAAAAGACTTCCTATGTCTTGGCAGGTGAAGATGCCGGCAGTAAACTTACCAAAGCCCAAACCTTAGGTGTTACAATAATTTCCGAAGAAGAATTAAAAGAAATGCTGTCAATGGAATAGTTACAATAAATACTTGACGCTGTATATATGCTGTTGTATAATTATGGCGAAAGGGGTACTTAAAATGAAAAAATATTTAATTTTAGCTGTTGTAACTTTATTTGCTGTTGCATTATCAGCTTGCGGCGGAAATGTAAAAAGTAACGATACTTCTGCTGAAAATACAACTACTCAGGTTTCAACTTCGGTTAATGAAACAGCTCAAACATCAAATGCTGAATTGCCGAAAATTTATAATCCGACCAATGTAGAAATCCGTGATAATGAAGATGAAAACAAAGTTATTATTGAGTCATCACAAATTGAATATGTGTGTTTGCTTGATGATATTAACGGTATGGTGTTAAATATGAAGCTTACAGCTGACGGAACTGGTAAGTTTGCAGACTACACTAAAAATAATATCGGTTCTGCTGTTCGGTTTGTTATTAACGGAAAGACTGTTTCAAAACCGCAGATAAATGCTGAAATCACTGACGGCAATATTAATTTTACAGGTGATTACACTAACGAAGAATATGCTTCTATCTTTAGTGAAATAAAAAGCAAATAAAACAATTTCCAATCCTCCGATTTATGTCGGGGGATTTTTTTATGCCCTTTTGACATATGGCGGTGCTTGTCTGCATAGTATTTATTGTACAAACTCTTTTGGGAGGAATTTAAAATATGCTTGCTGAACAAAACGAAAAGAGATTCACGGCGGCACTCAACTGCCTTTGCAAGAATATTTCACGCAGACTTTTGCCGCTTGCACCCAAATTGGCAAATTCGGTTCAGGAAATCAGACTGCGACTTTCACGACCGCTTGCACTCGTCTGTCCCGACAATACATACTACCTTACGCAAAACGGCGGACTTACCAACACAATCCTTGACGGTGCAATGTTTGTTGTGTCAAAAGCCGATATTGTCGATACATTCAACAACATTTGCAACTACTCCGTTTATAACAGGCAGAACGAAATTGTAAACGGGTTTGTTACGATGTACGGCGGTCACAGGGCGGGTATTTGCGGAACAGCGGTTGTAAATAACGGAAAAATCGTGAATATCCGTGACATAACTTCAATCAATGTCCGCATTGCAAGGGAACATAAGGGGCTGTTTCGGGAGGTGTTCTCATATGCGGAGCGCCTTGCAGCGGCAAGACAACCGTACTCCGTGACCTTGCAAGACTTTTGTCAACCAAGGCCAAGAAGAATGTCGCTCTGATTGATGAAAGGGGAGAGCTTGCAGGCACGGCATCGGGTGAATTTCAGAATGATATCGGAATGTGTGATGTCTATGATTCCTACAACAAAAGCGAGGCAATGCTCCACGCAATCCGCAGTATGGCTCCCGAAATTGTCATCTGCGATGAAATCGGTTCAAAAGATGATATCTATGCCGTCGAAAAGTCGGTCAATTGCGGAGTCCGTATAATTTCATCAACGCATTGTGCAAATGAATTTGAACTGAAACAGAAAGCAAACATGGTTTCACTCATGAATACGGGCGCATTTCAAACGCTTGTGTTTCTGTCAAATCGAACCCACGCAGGTGAAATTGTGAAAATATCGCAGGTAGGTGACAACTTTGCCGTTTAAACTAATAGGCTGTCTGCTTGTTGTCTGCACGGGTACAATGATAGGTTTTGTTTTGTCGGGTAGGTTATACAAACGCAGAGATTTTTTGAAATCGTTCACGGAGTTTATATCATTGCTTGCAACAAATCTTCGCTACAGTGGTGATGATATTTTCACTCTGGTTAATTCTTGTGCAGAAAATTCAAATCTAAATTTACTGCATTTTTCAGATTGTGACAGACCTTTTGACGAATTGTGGCTTGACAAGGTAAAACAAATATCAGCGGAAATACCGCTTTTAAAATCCGATATTTCAATGCTGAAAGATTTTGGAAGTCAGCTTGGAAAAACCGATACAGAGGGGCAGTTAAAACATCTTGAACTTTACGAGGTGTCATTTTCAAAACAACTTGCATCAGCCCGTGATGCCATAACAAAAAAATCAAAGCTATACAAAACAATGGGATTCTTTGCAGGAAGTGCAATTGCCCTTATGATGATTTAGAGGTAAAAATGGATGTTGAACTCATTTTCAAAATCGCCGCAGTCGGCATAATCGTTGCGGTTCTTACTCAACTTTTGATACGGAGCGGGCGGGAAGAACAGGCAATGCTGACCTCACTTGCAGGACTTATAGTTGTGTTGACACTGATAATAACGCAAATCAGCACCCTGTTCAACACAATAAAACAACTCTTCGGTTTTTAATATGAATATTCTGTCAGTTTCCGTACTTGCTGTTGTGACCGTAATAATCTGCGTAATGCTCAAACCGAAAAATGCTGAAATCTCGGTAATGCTCGGCATAAGCTGTTCCGTTATTATTTTAATCAGCGTGCTGACTCAGGTGTCGGCTATCGTTACAACAATCAACCAAATCATAGCGTCATCGGGAATAAGCGTTGATTACATAGTAATTCTTCTTAAATCAATCGGAATATGCCTTGTCACAGAATTCGCCGTGAATACCTGTAAGGATTCGGGCAGTCAGTCGCTTGCGTCAAATGTTTCACTTGCAGGAAAAATTATGGTCACGGTAACGGCACTTCCGCTTTATTCGGATATTTTAAAAACCGTGTTGTCACTTGCAGGCAATTGAGGTGAAGAAGTGAAAAAAACTGTTGTAATAATTACTTTGGCGTTTGTGTTTATCGGCATTTCGTGTATATGTGCAAACGCTGAGGAAGGTGAAATGATTTATGATATGTCAAATGTTTTTGATTCGCTGTCCGACGATATAAAGCAGAGCCTTCAGAATATGGGCGTTGACTTGGGAGATTTTTCAAAGCTTGCTAACCTCTCTTTTGAAAATGTAATGGGCGAAATCCTCTCGCTTGCACTCGGCAACATTTCTTCGCCGCTCAAAGGTCTTGTCAATATAACCGCCCTGCTTTTGCTCTGTTCCGTAATCAGCGCCTACAACGGTTCGCTCTCCTGTGATATTTCAAACTCACTGAATATAACCGCAACGCTCTGCATAACCTGTGCCGCAGTAGTTCCCGCTGTCGGAGTCATCGCATCAACGGGTTCGGTAATCTGCACCGCATCCAACATAATGCTTGCCTATGTGCCTGTTATGGCTGTGATTATGGCAAGTTCGGGTTCTGTGGCAGGTTCGGCATCATACTATGCCGTGATGATAGGAGCAGGAGAGGGTGTTTCGCAGCTTTCGTCAAAAATAATCGTCCCTCTGCTCAATATGTTTCTCGGTCTGTCGATAACATCATCCGTATCACCGTCCGTAAATCTCGGTGGCTTTATGTCAATGATTTCAAAGAGCGTAAAGTGGCTTTTGGGCTTTGCAATGACAATCTTCACGGCTGTGCTGACATTCCGACAGCTTATAAGCGTTTCGGTTGACAATGTGTCAACCCGTGCAGTAAGGTTCACTCTCAATTCATTCATCCCGATAGTAGGTTCGGCTTTGTCTGATGCCTACAAGGTGGTTCAGGGCAGTATCGGACTTTTGAAGTCGGGAATAGGAATAATAGTGATTCTGTCCGTTACAATCGTGTTTATGCCTGTAATTTTACAGGGAGTAATGTGGATGTTCACCCTTTGGATTGGCAAATCAACGGCAGAGGTCCTCAATCTCAGCGGTCCCGCAAAACTGCTTGAAAACATATCGTCTGTCTTTTCAACTCTCATAGCTGTTTTGCTGTGTATAATGTCAATCTATATTCTTTCAACGGCGGCAGTAATTATGCTTGGCGGCGGAGGTTCATCATGAGCGGACTTTTTACGGTTGTTGTTGTAATGTGTGCCTCTGCGTTAATTTGTTCACTTGTTCAAACCTTTGTAACAGACGGCAGTACAAAGAAAATCATCAGCCTTGTTTTAGGCGCTTTTATTATCTGCTGTATGGTGGTTCCCGTGAAAAATGCTGTGTCATCATTTAATACTGATATTGAAGAAAAGCAAAATTCCGCAAAAGAAATATCAACCGATGACGAGGCATACAGCAATGCTGTTATAAAGCAGACTGAGATAAATCTTGAAACTGCTTTAAAAAATCTTCTTTTACAGAATAATATTACAATCAAATCGTGTGACATAATTTTGAGCAGAGTTGAAAATAACGGCATAATCATAGCATCAATCAGCATATATATAGACAAAGAATTTGTTCAGTATACGAATCTTGTATCATCAATCGTTTATGACAATTTCGGAATGACACCAAACATTATGACGGAGTGAATTATGGAAGACAAAACAAGTTCAAAGCTGAAATCAATGCTCGACAGTAAAAAAATAAGAAATATTATAATCGTTATCGGCTTAATCGGTATAGGTTTAATATTTCTTTCAAACTGGATTGATTTCGGTTCTTTGACATCGGGAAAAGGAGATGAGGCATTTTCCGTTAAAACATACAGCACAAAAATAGAAAATGATTTGCAGACGGTGATTTCAAAAATTCAGGGAGCAGGCAAGACCGAAGTTTTGCTTACAATGGAAAATTCCGTTGAATATGTTTATCTTGACAACAGCACAACAAAAACAAAAGAAAT
>CACXYD010000168.1 GCA_902771755.1 uncultured Ruminococcus sp.
TGTCGTAGAGGTCTTTCATAACCTTGTCCTTGTCGGGACGCTGAAGCAGAGGTCTTGTTGTGTCGTTTTTAAGACGGCTTTTGATGATTCCGAGCGGAACATCAAGAAAAACAATTTTGTCTTTGCCCTTGAAAGCCTCAACATTTCTCTTGAATGTAAACGCACCGCCGCCCGATGCGATTACAAGACCTTCAAGCTTTGAAAGCTCAACGCAGGCATCGTGTTCCATATCACGAAACTTTTCTTCGCCGTACTTTTCAAATATTTCGGAAACGGTCATTCCCGCTTTTTCTTCAATGTATGAGTCCATATCAAGGAATTTTCTTCCCGATTTTCTTGCAATATTCTTGCCTACGGTTGATTTTCCGCAACCCATAAATCCGCATAAAACTATGTTGTTCACTTTAAATTTCTCCGTTCATCAGAAATTCTTTTCAAGCTCTTTTGCAGAGTCGATACAAAGCTGAGCAATGTCACCCTTGTCATAAACAGAGCCGTCCCAATGTTCGTGAGAAACAACTGCCTGCCATACGAGCATTGCCATTCCGCTTTCGGCTGTTGCACCGTTTGCCCTTGCCTTTTTAACAAGCATTGTTTCAAGCGGATTGTAAACAGCGTCAAAAACATTTGCACAACGGCTGATTACGCTGTCGCTTACAGGCTGATTTTCAATCTTAGGATACATTCCGATAGGAGTTGCGTTGATAAGCACATCAATATCGCCCAAAAGTTCGTCAATAAGGCAGAAGTTTACATCACAACCCGAAACTGTTTTTCTGATTTCATCGCATAAAGCCTCGGCAATTTTCAAATCTTCTTTTCTTACGGCAAAGAGGAGAGGCTGTTTTTTGAGAACAACTTCATAAGCCATTGTTCTTGCAACACCGCCGCAGCCGATGATTACGATTCTGCCGTTAAGCATAATTCCTGCCGCATCAAGAGCCTTTAAAAATCCGTCGGGATCTGTTGTGTAGCCTTTTGAAATGCCGTTTTTGTTTGAAACCGTGTTAACACTTCCGTACATTTCGGCTTTTGCGTCAATTTTGTCAAGAAACGGAATAACAGCCTGCTTGTGCGGAATTGTAATGTTAAAACCGTCAAGCTTTGAAAGTGTGTTTTTAAATTCATATTCAAGATTTTCGGGAGCAATGTCAAGCTTTGTATATTCGGCATTGATTCCCTGAAGTTCAAAAAGTCTTGTGTGTATAAACGGCGACATTGTGTGACCGATTGGATGACCGATTACGGCAAATTTCTTAGTTTCCATAATAAAAAATACCTCCGAGGTTCATATTTTTAGCTATGCAGAAATAAACTTAAAAGAAATTATTTATGCAAAAATCAGAAATTTTTCAAAAAATTTCAAATATATATTGACAAAGGGGTAAATAATCAATAATATAAGGGAAGTGAAGCAACCCGTTTGCTTTCATACCATTGTAGCATAAACTAAGTGCTTTTGTCTATAATTTACTTTGGACAATCAATATTTTTACCGGGAGGAATTATTAATGGTATTAGAAAAAGTTAAGGCAATTCTTGCTGAACAGTTCGATGTTGAAGAGGATAAGATTACTGCTGATACAGATCTTCAGGAAGATCTCGGCGCAGATTCACTCGATGTTGTTGACCTTCTTATGTCAATCGAAGACGAGTTCGAGGTTGAAGTTCCCGATGAGGAAATCGAAAACATCAAGACTGTTGGCTCACTCGTTTCTTACATCGAGGCTAACTCATAATTTGCTCTTGTTTTTTCGCACTTAATTTTTGAGAGGTCGTTTTTACGGCCTCTTTTTGTTTTGCTTAAAAAGGTTTAAAATTTGCAGATTTAGTGTATATTAAAAAGGTTGAAAATTTGCAGATTTAGTGTATATTGAAAAGGTTGAAAAATTAAAAATTTAGTGTATAATGGTAATGTTATGATGTTATGACTAGATGTTATGACAGCCGTGTATTCGGCATTTTGAATATGTAAAAAATATGTTAAAAAAATAAGTAAAATTTAATTTTACGGAGGGAATAAAATGGCAAACAACAAAAAAATGGTTGAAGCTATCACAAGCAGAGATGAGGACTTTGCAAAGTGGTACACCGACATCGTTAAAAAAGCCGAGCTCATTGACTATTCGGGCGTAAAGGGTTGTATGGTTATCCGCCCCTACGGCTACGCTATCTGGGAGAATATGCAGGCAGACCTTGACCGCCGTTTCAAAGAAACAGGTCACGAGAATGTTTATATGCCTATGTTTATTCCCGAAAGCCTTTTGCAGAAAGAAAAAGACCATGTTGAGGGCTTTGCTCCCGAGTGTGCATGGGTTACAATCGGCGGTCAGGAAAAACTTCAGGAGCGTCTTTGCGTTCGTCCTACTTCCGAAACACTTTTCTGCGAACATTATAAAAAGGTTATCAATACATACCGTGACCTTCCAAAGCTCTACAACCAGTGGTGCAGTGTTGTAAGATGGGAAAAGACAACCCGTCCGTTCCTTCGTACATCGGAATTTCTCTGGCAGGAAGGCCATACAATGCACGAAACTGAGGAAGAAGCAAGAGAAGAAACACTCAGAATGCTCCATGTTTATGAGAGTTTCTACAAGGAAACACTTGCTATCCCTGCAGTAATCGGCAGAAAGACAGAAAAAGAAAAATTTGCAGGCGCTGAGGAAACCTACACAATCGAACCGATGATGCACAACGGTGTTGCTCTTCAGGGCGGTACATCACACTACTTCGGTGACGGTTTTGCAAAGAGCTTTGGCATCACATATACAGGTAAGGATAACAAACTTCACTATCCGCATCAGACATCATGGGGTGCGTCAACAAGAATGATCGGTGCGCTCATTATGGTTCACTCGGATGATGACGGTCTTGTTCTTCCGCCGAAGATTTCTCCTATTCAGGTTGCTCTCATTCCTGTTGCACAGCACAAAGAGGGTGTGCTTGAAAAGGCAGAAGAACTCAGAAAGGCACTTGCCGAGAAGTTCAGAGTTAAGCTTGATTCTTCTGACCATGCTCCCGGCTGGAAGTTTGCCGAGTATGAGATGAAGGGTGTGCCTGTAAGAGTTGAAATCGGCCCTAAGGATATCGAAAAGAACCAGTGCGTAGTTGTTCGCCGTGATACCCGTGAAAAGGCATTCGTTTCAATTGACGAGCTTGTACCGTTTGTTGAAAATCTTATGGTTACAATCCACAACGATATGTACGACCGTGCTCTCAAGAATACACAGGAAAAGACATTCACACAGGAAGAGGTGAATGCAATCGTATCACAGAGACTTGAGAGAGACAGAGCGAAATATGCTGATTATGACTCACTCAAGGAGAAGGCAACAAAGTTCGATGAGATGGAAGAGGCAAGAAAGACAGAGCTTCAGAAGGCAACGGAGAAAGCTGAGAAGCTTGAGGCAGAAATCCGTATCCCCGA
>CACXYD010000169.1 GCA_902771755.1 uncultured Ruminococcus sp.
TTCTTATATGTTTCGGCAGTTTTCTGATTGATGAAAAACGCACTTTCGTTTGTATCCGCACCTGTGTTTGACATTGCAACAGCGCCTCTGATATTGAAAAGCTTGTCGCAAAATTCATCTTCAAAAGCCTCGCCGTACGAGCTTGTGCCGCAGTAACCGCCGTTGACCATAAAGTCCTTTGTTACCTTGCTGAAAAGTGAGTTATTGTACTTTCCTGCTTTTGCAAGGTTTACAAAGTTTGTAACAGCCTTTGGAGCCTGTTCGGGGAAAAGTCGCATTGTTATGTCACCGTATGAGGTGTGAACAATTGCGATTGTATCGCCGTTCTTCGGCATATCAAGCTGGAAACCGACAGGGTTTGAATCGTGAATAATGTTCGGATTGATTCCGAGAGTAGCCGTATCAATGCCGATGCTTTCAAGATAGTTCTGTGCGGTAGGTTCATCGGCTGTGCTGACAGCAGTAGTTGCAGGGAGGGTTTCATCGGGAGTCTGCGAGGTTTCAACCTGCTTATCACAGCAACCCGAAAATGCCAACGCAGAAACACACATGATTGATGCAACCGATACGGCACACATTTTTTTGAGATTGTAAGTATTCATAGATTTGTTTCCTTCCTGTCAAGCTGAGTTATTATGTACTGTTTCCAAAAATAACATCGGCTCTTCTAATCTGGATTTATTCTAAAACACACACATTTTTTGTACCATAATCACAAAGTGCATTATGGTACAATCACCCATCGAAAATTTTGCATGGCAAAATTTGAGGGGGATATAAATTCGTATAATAAGCACTCAACAAAAGCTCAGATTTCATCGTACTTTTCGTGCTTATTATATCATAATTTTAAAAGAAATGCAAGTTTGCCGCTTTTTATGAAGGAAAGCGTAGCAAATGCAATAAAATTTTTCTGCAAAAAATTGCGTCCGTGTAATAAGACAGAAAACTTTTTCATATGATTTTTTGTAAACCTAAATATGACGGAGGCTTTAAAATGTCAGAATATTTACCCGAAGGAAAACTCATATCCGAACAGGAAAACATAAATATACTTCATTCATTAAAGTTGCTTGAAGATGCAAAAAACAACGAAAAAATTCTTGAGGCAAAGGCATGCATATGTGACAGCAGTCACAACCTCATTGTTGACATTGCAGGCATAAAGGGAATAATTCCAAGGGAGGAGGGGGCAATAGGAATCAAGGACGGCTCGGTTCGTGACATTGCCGTGATTTCAAGGGTGAACCGTCCCGTCTGTTTCGTTGTTACCGACATAACCGAGGACGAAAACGGCAAACCGATTGTAATGCTCTCCCGTGAAAAGGCTCAGCGCAAATGCCTTGACGCATACATTTCAAAGTTGCGGTGCGGAGATATTGTGCCTGCCTGTGTAACTCATCTTGAAAACTTCGGCGCATTTGCAGACATCGGTTGCGGAATTGTTGCGCTTATGCCGATTGACACAATTTCGGTTTCGAGAATTGAACATCCGGGTGAGAGATTTACTGCCGGAATGGATATCAAAGCCGTTATCAAATCTATCGAAAACGGTCGCATAAGCCTCAGCCACAAGGAACTTCTCGGCACATGGGAAGAAAATGCCGAAAAGTTTTGTGTGGGCGAAACCGTATCGGGAATTATCCGAAGTGTGGAAAACTACGGCGCTTTTGTGGAACTTGCGCCAAATCTTGCAGGACTTGCAGAAACCAAAGAGGGAGTTCGTGCAGGACAGCAGGCAAGCGTTTACATAAAAAGTATCATTCCCGAAAAAATGAAAATCAAACTTATAATTATTGACACCTTTGATTACAAATATAATCCGAAACGCCCCGAATACTACTGCAACAGCGACCACATCGACCGTTTTGTGTATTCACCCGAAAATTGTCAGAAACGGGTTGAAACAATATTCAATCCTTGAGTTGACAGAAAAACTCCCGAATGATATTATTTAACTGTAAAATCGAATTATTGTTCGGGAGGTTTAAAATGCAATTTACGGCATCCGAAATTATTGTGCTTTTATTTTGTGTGTTAACGCTCATTGTAAGTGTTGTCACATTGATAATAGTTCTTAAAAAGAATAATAATAGCAAGACAGAAAATGAACTTCAAAGGATATTGCTCAATCAGCAAAGTTTTGCACAGTCACAAAATGACAGAGCGGTTCAGCTTGAACAAAGACTGCACAGCTTTTCATCAGACAATGTTCAGAGCCTTGAAAATATCAGACGCTCGGTTGACGAAAAACTTCAAAAAACACTTGAAGAAAAAATGAATAAGTCGTTCTCGCTTGTTAACGAAAGACTTGAACAGGTTTATAAAGGACTCGGCGAAATGCAGACGCTTGCGGTAGGTGTGGGCGATTTGAAAAAGGTTCTTTCAAATGTCAAAACAAGAGGCATACTCGGCGAAATTCAGCTTGGTGCAATTCTCTCTGAAATTCTTTCAAAGGAACAGTACGAGGAAAATATTGCAACCAAAAAAGGCTCAAAAAATGTTGTTGAATTTGCAATCAAACTGCCTGCTGACGGTGACAGCGTAGTATATCTGCCTGTTGACTCAAAGTTCCCCGGAGATACATACTCGGCTCTCCGTGATGCAATTGAAAGCGGTGACAAGCAAAGTATCGAATCGGCACAAAAAGCACTTGTTCAGCGCATAAAAAGTGAGGCAAAGGATATTCACGATAAGTACATTGATCCGCCGAACACAACGGAATTTGCAATTATGTTTCTTCCGTTTGAGGGACTTTACAGCGAAGTTGTCAATATGGGACTTGTTGAAGTTCTTCAGCGTGAGTATAAGGTGAATATTGCAGGTCCGAGTACAATGGCGGCTCTGCTCAATTCATTGCAAATGGGATTCAAAACCCTTGCCGTGCAAAAGAGAAGTGCTGAGGTGTGGAAGATACTCGGCGGAGTAAAGACCGAGTTCGACAAGTTCAACGATGTGCTTGTAATGACACAACAGAGGCTTGATCAGGCAAATAAGGAACTCGATAAGCTTGTAGGTGTTCGTACCCGCCAAATTCAGCGTCAGCTTAAAGATGTCGAATCTGTCAATTTATCGGAACAAAATCTTTTTGAATAAACAAAAAATTAAGGCGAAACAGACACACATCTGTTTCGCCTTTGTTGTTATAGTTGATTAACCTTTGTAGTCAATCCATTCGTCATCAACCCATTTTTGTCTTGTTTCGTTCCATCTTCTGTACTGTAGCTGTCCGTGACTTCCACGACGCCATTTCTTGACTATTTTATCAGCTCTCGGCTGAATAGTAGTTGTATCGGCACCGTTTTCCAAAGCTGAACTGTCGGGAGTTGCAACTTCAACAACCGAAACGCTGTCGGGGGTTGAATCTGTTTCTGCTGCACTTGCAACCATAACGGTTCCCTGTGCGATAAT
>CACXYD010000170.1 GCA_902771755.1 uncultured Ruminococcus sp.
ATGACAAAGGCGAATATAACCCGGATGAAGAAAAAGCCTTTGCACCCGCACTTGTCAACAGAATTGACAGAAACACGGGCGGAATTGTTATTGCGGCTAAAAATGCCGACAGTTTAAGAATTCTAAACGCAAAAATGAAAACAAGAGAACTTGAAAAATATTATCTCTGCCTTTTATACGGAAAGCCGAAAAAGGACAGCGACACACTTCACGGTTATATGACAAAGAATGAGAGTAAAAACAAGGTTACTGTTTTCAAAAATGAAGTTGAGGGTTCAAAAGAAATCAAGACAAAATATGAAATTCTTGACTTCAACGGCAAATTTAGCCTTGCCGAAGTTGAACTGCTGACGGGCAGAACTCATCAGATAAGAGCGCACATGGCATCAATCGGACATCCGCTTGTGGGCGATACAAAATACGGCAAAGGCAAAAAAGCACCTGACAGCATTAAGTATCAGGCGCTCTACAGCTATAAGCTTAAATTCAATTTTGAAACCGATGCAGGCATTCTTGATTACCTTAACGGCAAGGAATTTGAGGTAAACGATGTATGGTTTGCAAAAAACGGAAAGATTAATTTAAGCAAATAAAATAATCGGCTATATCATACAACTAAATTGCCCCCGACAAGAATGTTTATGTCGGGGGTAATTTTCATTTTGCATTTATTGCAATTTTTTGAATTTCAGTAGCATCAATAACATTTACCGTACCGTCACAGTTTACATCAGCTAAGGACTTTTCAAGTTCAGAAAACTCAATAACAGATGCACAATATTTTTGAACTTCTGTTGCGTCTTTAACTGTTATGTGGCGATCCGCATCAATATCACCAAGCTGCTGTCCCTCATCGCACCAGTCAAAGAGCATAAATGTAAAATTATCGAGTTTCTGTACCATTTCGCCAAGTATTTTAATATCTATCTTTTTTGCAAGATAAGCTTCCTTAAAGCTATAAAATTCACCGTCTATGTACAGATATACTTCATCTTTCTGTGATTCAAGCGAATAAAAGAAAGTCACATTAGTATTTGGAATTTCCAATCTGTAATCACTTTCTTTATTCAATAATATTCCCTCAATTTTAGGATATGAGTATGTTTTATCATAGTGATTTATGAGCATTGCACCGTTACTCAGTGTACCGTAATATTTCACTACTATGTCTTCTGCCTTGCTGTCGGGATAAACATCAGCTGCTAATTTTTGCACAATAGCACTTTTAATTTCAGGTGAAAGTTTCTGTTCTGTCTGTGGATCTTTTTGTTCATACTCAAATGGCAGATTCGATATATTATATTCGCTGAACGCAGATACATCTACAGAACAAGCCATAATCAAAACCAATACTACAGAAAAAACAGATGTCAAAATTTTGATTTTCTTCATAGTTAAAACTCCCTTATAATCATTCTCTGAATTTAAAACAATTTCATCCATAACATTAAGATAAAATAGCTGTCATTTAATGATAATTTCAAATGTCAAATACACTTTTATATGAATAATTATATCATACAATAGTTCATACATAAAGGAAACAGTAAAATATTTATGTAGAATTTTAATAATATATTTTGGTTATTTTTACTAAGGAATATGTTCAGAGAAAAATTATTCTGCTAAAACATATTAATACAATATGTCTTAGAAAAAAATTCAAACATTGCAATTAAAAAAATCAAAAACTTTAATCTTCTTTAATACACATAAATGCACTCATTGTACCTCTGTGACCTTTGGTGGCACGGTGGCTCCATAAAAGGTCGCTGTTGCAATTGGTGCAGACATCCGAAACTGTTATATTTTCGTCTTTTACACCTGCTGAAACTAAAATCTGACGGTTGGTTTCTAAAAGATCGACCATATATTTTCCATTTCCTTTTTCAAAAACAAACTTTGAACTGTCAAGGTCTGCAAGGTTCAGAAAATGTTCTGCACATGGGTAGTCAACCTCATAGCAACAAACTGAAATTGCGGGGCCGATTGCAGCTTTGATATCGGCAGGGTTTGTGCCGTAAAGCTCAGTCATTTTCTCAACAACCTTTTCCCCTATTCTGCCGACAGTTCCTCTCCAACCGGCATGAGCAAGTCCGATTGCCTTATTTTTTGTATCGACAAAAAACAGCGGTGTGCAGTCTGCATAGTATGTTACAAGGGTTACTCCCTTTTCATTTGTAATCAAAGCGTCAACGCTTTCCATATCACGGGGCTTGTAGATACCTATGCCCTTTTCGGCGGATGTTACGGCTCTTACAACCGTGTGGTGATCCTGAGCCGAGGCTACAAGGCTTTCGTAGTCAAATCCTGCACTTTTGCAGAATCTTTTGTAATTTTTAGTTACGCTGTCGGGATTGTCACCTCTGTTGAATGCCATATTCATTGATGTAAATTCGCCCGTGGACACACCTCCGAGTCGGGTTGTGAAAGCGTGATTGATGAAATTAATTTCCGATAAAGAATTATATGTAAGATACGGTACTGTATCAATGTTGTTGAGTTTCATTGTTTTAGAAGAAAAATTCATAAGTGTTCCTTTCGTATTTTATAATAAGATTATTTTTAACCGATTAATTGCTTTGTCAATATTTTCCGACAAAATATTATGCTTGAAACACAGCTGAGTTAATGATATACTATATACATTCAGAGGTGTTGATTATGAAAAAAAGTTTGTTTGGCAAGAACATTCCTGTCAACTGTTCATATTGCGAATACAGCGGAATTGAAAATGATATTATGTTCTGCAAAAAGTCAAAGCAGGTCAAGAACGGAAAATGCAGAGCGTTCAAGTATGATCCGTTGTTGCGTATGCCGAATGTCACGGTTTTTAAGACGGATTTTTCGGCAAAGGATTTTAAACTTTAATCTGCTTTATTTTTATTATACAGGAATGAATCTTGTTAATATTCCTTTTTAGAATTAAATTACATATCCAAAAAGAAAAAGCTTTACCGTTATTTTGGTAAAGCTTTTAGTTTTGCTGTTTTTATGATTATGCCATCTGGAAATCACGGATATAGCTTGTAATAGCTTTTTCGATGATTTCTTTTGCAGTTTCAACACCGTCTGTTTCGGTTACGGAAGTAACCTTGTCAGCCTCAAGTGTTTTGTAAACCTGGAAGAAGTGCTGAATTTCTTCAAAATAGTGCTTTGGAAGTTCGCTGATGTCGCTGTAGCAATTGTAGTTAGGATCGTTAACGGGAACTGCGATGATTTTTTCGTCACAGCTGTCGTTATCAACCATATTGAGAACACCGATTGGCTTGCATTCAACAAGTGTCATCGGCTGAATTGTTTCACTGCACAAAACGAGAACATCAAGCGGATCGCCGTCATCTGCAAAAGTTCTCGGAATAAAGCCGTAGTTAGCGGGATAGTGAGTTGATGTAAAAAGTACACG
>CACXYD010000171.1 GCA_902771755.1 uncultured Ruminococcus sp.
CAATTCCATTTTAACGGATTTTAGGTAAATATGCTCTACTTTTTTGAAATTTTTTTGTAGGCTCTATCCCTTACCCCAACTTTTATTATAGAGCCATAATATAAGACGGACTGCTTTGAATGATGAAAATGTTCGATAGAAAACGCATAAAATAGCAATAAAATAGTTTGACTAATATATAATATTGTGTTAAAATTATGCGAAAAGGAGGGTGACAGCTCTATGGAGCAATATATGCCGATAGTGTGGATAGGCTTTGCAATATTTATGTTACTTTGCGAAGGATTCACAACACAGCTTGTATCAATATGGTTCGTTCTCGGCTCGGTTTGTGCCGCCATTACAACTATATTCACAAGCGACATAACAATCCAGTCGGCGGTGTTCCTTGTTGTGTCACTTGTATCGCTGATTGTGACACGACCGCTTGTGAAACGCTTTAAAAAGCGTAACAAGACAACAGGAACAAACGCAGACCGCCACATCGGTCAAGTCGGGTTTATGCTCACAGATTTAACCGATATTGACGAAACAGCACAGGCAAAAGTTGGTGCGGAAACTTGGACGGTAAAGTCCGACAAAGCACCGCTTTTAAAAGGAACAAAAGTTAAGGTTCTTACAATCGAGGGCGTAAAGCTCATAGTAGAACCCGTAACAGAATGAGAGGTAAATAATGGTAGCACTTATTATTTTAGGAATTATCCTTTTAATCCTGCTTATAGTAATCGTAAGCAATGTCAAGGTAGTACCGCAGGCACACGCATATGTAATTGAAAGACTCGGAACATATCATGTAACATGGTCAACAGGCTTGCATGTAAAAATTCCGTTCATCGATAAAATTTCAAAGAAAGTTTCACTAAAAGAGCAAGTAATCGACTTCCCTCCACAGCCAGTAATCACTCGTGATAATGTAACAATGCAGATTGACACGGTTGTATATTTTGAAATCACCGATCCAAAGCTCTATACTTACGGTGTAGAAAGACCGCTCAGCGCTATTGAAAATCTTACTGCAACAACTTTGCGTAATATCATCGGTGACCTTGAACTCGATAACACACTCACATCCCGTGACACAATCAACGGCAAAATCAGAGTAATTCTTGATGAGGCAACCGATGCATGGGGCATTAAGGTAATCCGTGTTGAACTTAAAAACATTCTTCCGCCTCGTGAAATTCAGGATGCGATGGAAAAGCAGATGAAGGCAGAGCGAGAGCGCCGTGCAAGAATTCTTGATGCCGAAGGTGAAAAACGCAGTCAGATTCTTGTTGCAGAGGGTATGAAGGAATCCGCAATTCTTAAAGCCGACGCTGTTAAGGAACAGAAAATCCGTGAGGCACAGGGTGAGGCTGAGGCTATTCTCACAGTACAGAAAGCTAATGCAGACGCTCTTAAAATGCTCAATGAAGCTGCTCCGACCGACAGAATTATTCAGCTTAAATCACTTGAGGCATTCGGCAAAGCCGCTGACGGCAAGGCCACAAAAATTATTATTCCGTCCGACATTCAGGGACTTGCAGGTAATGTTACCGCAATTAAAGAACTCTGGAAAGACGATGCACCAAAAGCGTAAAAGGCATAAAATGTACAGTAATTTTTCGGACACAGAATCCTGTGTCCGATTTGTTACATAAAATTATGGGGGATAGGAAATGCAATTTTTACTCGACTTGTTGTGGTACTTTGTTATTTTCTCGTTTTTCGGTTGGGTGGCGAGCAGTATTCGCTCACTTCTTCTTGAGAAAAAATTCAGAAACAACGGTTTCTTAACATCACCGTTTTGTCCTATGTACGGATTTTCAGCGGTTATATGTTATGCGGCACTCAAACCGTTTGAAAACAGCAAACTGATTCTATTCATCGGTTCAACACTCATACTGTCTGCACTTATGGTTGTAGTCGGTGTGCTTGTAGAGAAATTTCTCAAATTCAAGCCGTGGGATTTTTCTTCATCAAAATTCAGCATAGGCAACTATATAACCTTACCGTATGCACTTTTTCTCGGATTGCTCGGTATGCTTCTTGTCGGTCTGATAATCCCTGTACTTCGCACAGCAATTGAGGCAATACCTTTCTGGATTAGTCTTATTCTTGTGCTTTGTTTATGCGGAGTTATTGCAATTGACTATATTTTTTCAATGATAACAACAATTCGTTTGCTCAGAAGAATTGCAAAGCTTAAAAATTCTTCCGAACTCATGGATAAAGGTGCAACAGAAGTTGAAATTCAGGAACTTGAAGAAAACTACAATCGTCTTTTTACAGAGAATATTTTAAGAAAAAGACTTGCACATGCTTATCCTGACCTCACTCATATGGCTTATGTAAAGCAGATTAATGCTAAAATTGAGGAAATCAAGCAAGATAATATGAAAGAATATACACAAACCTTTGAGAACAAAGAGGACAAACCCTTTGCTTACGGTTTCTGTTTTACAAAGCTTTTTTATCTTTTTGTAATAGGTTCTTTCATTGGAACAATTCTTGAAACAATATGGGCATTTTGTGTTGACGGACATTTTGAAATGCGTGTAGGAATGGTCTACGGTCCGTTCATTCCCGTTTACGGTGGAGGAGCGTGTTTCCTGACAGCCGCATTGTACAAGCTTTACAAGCTTAATGATACGCTTGTTTTTACAATAAGTGCCTTTGTCGGAGCAGGTTTTGAGTATTTCTGTTCATGGTTACAGGAGCAGATGTTCGGCACAGTTTCATGGGACTACAGCGACACACCGTTTAATCTTGACGGCAGAACCAACCTTATGTATGCGCTCATTTGGGGATTCCTCGGTCTTGTATGGGTTCGCTACCTTTATCCGTGGACAGCAAAACTTATCGAGAAAATTCCTAAAAGAGCGGGTGCAATCATAACAACATTTCTTATTGTGTTTATGGCATTCAACGGATTTATGTCTGTAACTGCTACAGCAAGATGGACTCAGAGAACAGAAGGTGTGCCTGCGTCAAACAGTTTTGAAGAATATCTTGACGAAAAATTTGATAATGAAAAAATGGAATTTCTTTTCCCGGGTATGAAAAAAGCCACTGAGGCAGGGGTTACAACCAAGGGCGTAATTTCCAACGAAAGACCGTATCTTGATGCAACAGAACCTGATAAAGGTACGAAAATCGAACACGGAAAAGATGTTTCAAAGATAGAATAATCCCTTAAAGTGACTATACATTGTGTAGTCACTTTTTTGCTTTTTGGCAGTAATTTGAAAATAATTGCCCCTGACTATTGAATTTTAACCGATTTTTTTATATAATTAATTAGTAATGCTTTATTTATGTCGATTCAAAGCATAAATTAGCATATTTGTCCTGACTTTGTCTGCCCACGGCACGGTTTTTGTGGCAATTTATCAAGTGGGCGGAAAGGCTATGGAGTAATT
>CACXYD010000172.1 GCA_902771755.1 uncultured Ruminococcus sp.
TACTATCAAAAATTGAATGCCGTAGCTTGAATTTGTTTGAGTTAAATGTGTCAAGTATTATTGACAGGTTCAAATAAAAGTGCTACACAAAACGAAGTATAATTACATCTTGTGCGAGTGTTTTTCTTCGTAAAACGCTGGCTCTATTTTCATATGAATTAGATGTAATGAAAGTTTTGTGTAGCAACAAATGAGCCGTGACGTTTTTTGCGCAGCTCTTTTGGAGCTGCGCATTTTGTTTTATATAGCACCATTATCATAAATCAAACACGGATTGGAAAGCTCGTCTTACTGCGTATGCAAGCTCTTCCACAAAGAAGTCTTCCTCGTCATATTTCAAATTCAAATCATTACTTCTTTTTCTTTTGCGTAAATGGTAGTTATCCGCGACTGACATTTCCTCGTCGGTGGGCATACCGTTCACCTTTTCTCTGAACAATTCCCTTTGATCTTTCGGGACAGTGAAAGCTAACTGGTAATAGCTTAGGTTTTCGTTCACGTCAAAGAAGAAATCAGGCAATCCGTTGGCATACTCGAATTTTCTGGTGAACGAAAACAGCCCCTCGACGATAGCGTATATGCAATTGTACTGCTCTTTGTTGAGAAAGATATTGGCGTTGAGTGCCTTGAAAATAGCTTTGAATTTGTTGCCGTAGTAATCCCATCCTGCTTTTGAATCCTTGCTTGTTCCGGGTACATAATTGTAGGCGTTGCTCGCCTTGTACTCATAGACGATCTCAAGCAGGGGATTCAAAATGTTGTTGATTGTCATTTCGTACATCATTTTTTCTTTCATAGAGTACATCATTTTCCTTTCCTTTCTTGTATTTGTGTTGTTTTCGGATTGCGGTTTGATTCTCAACTCACGTTTTCCCATTTTTGTTCTCCTTTTCAATTTTCAAAGTGCGTTTTGTCATCTGACAATATGTATTATAGCAATCGTTTAGGCGGGTTTTTCCGACTAAAATACTTTTTTCGATAATTCTTCAAAAAATGTTCATTCTCATTTTTAGGCGGAAAAAGTCGAGTAATTATATGATAAGATAAGTACATACAATCACAGGAGGTCAATGTATGTCAAACAAAGAAAAGCATTCTAAAATCGAAAGAGCTTACAGAATCCTTGAATATTTACGGCGCAATTCTGATCAGGAACACACAATAACTCAGGCTTCGCTGAGAAAGAATCCCGAAATATCGCCGTATGTAGGAGATAAAGAAACATATAACGATACGATAGTGAAACTTGCGGAAGCGTTGAATTTTGATGAATATGCCGTGAAGCCTGAAGAAAACTGGAAAATCATCTTTGACGATTTCAAGCGGTATTACGGTGACGATGATTTTGATGATGAAATTGATGATTCCGATTCTGCCACTATGAGAATCAGAGGATTGTACTATAATCACACATTTTCTTATGAAGAAATCAACAGCCTGATTGAAGCAGTTTTATTTTCAAAAACCGTCGATACCGCAACAGCGGATTGTATCATTGATAAAATTGAAAAAAACCTGACAACTAAGTTTTACAGAAACAGCGCAAAACATATTTGCAGAGTTCGCGAGCCCGAGAGTATCAGCAGAGAGGTTTTAAAGGAAAATCTATTGACGATTCAGCAGGCTATTGATGATAATGTCAGAATCAGCTTTATATTTAACGGTTATGACAAAAATAACAAGCTCGTCCCTGTTCATCGGAACAAAGATACCGTCAGCCCTTATTATATCGTTGCGAACGGCGGCAGATATTACCTGATTGCCTGTATGGAATGGGGCGGCTCACAGTCAAATAATATGTCTATATGGCGAATAGATTTGATGTCCGATATCGAGATACCTAACAAAAAAGATAAGCTCGGTATCAAGGGTATTCCCTCTTTGCCGAAATCTGAGGTCGAACATTTACCGCAAACGTGGAACGAGGATTTTCATTACGCTCATTTGAATATGTCGTTTGACAGTCCCGAAAGGATTAGGTTGCGCGTATTCAGCCCTAAAGAAGAAAACAACATCAACAAGGCTAAACGTGCCGACTACACTTTTTTACACGATTGGTTTGGAAACACATTCAAGTTTATCAGAACAGATAAAACGAATCCCGATTACGATATTGTTGATGTAATGTGTAGTCCATACGCTATGGCAAATTGGGCGTTGCAATACAGCGACAGAGTAGAGGTATTAGAACCGGAAAACGTCAGAAGCGCGGTTATCGAAAAGATAAACGCATTGAATTCAAAGTATATTAAACAGGAGGGCAACAATGTACAATAACGTTAATGCATTATTACAGAATGAAAAACACCCCGAGCTGTATTCAATGGATATGGAAACAAACAACAGCGCATATCTTAATATCAAAAATCCAATCGAACGGTTTTATGTTTATAAGTCCGGTAATGTGGATATGCAGTCTGTTTATACAGGTGCAGTCCGTTATCGAGAAATAAACGCTCCTATCTGTCAATCAATTGTTGACTGTGACAGCTGTGATCTGATTAAGGACGTTTACAGATTGCTTTGGTCACAAGCTATTGCCGACAATCGAAACAGTTTTATTAACGGTCAGCACGGCGACACCATGACGTCTTTACAACATTCTTTGAATTTAGCGTTTTCTATTGTCGAAACCGAAGAGGACAGAAGAAAATACTTTAAAGGCAGGAAAGTCAGCTTAGCATATCAAATCGAGGTTTTGTACTACGATAAAAAGTTTTTATCGAGAATGAAAAAGGTCAAAGGCTTTGAGACCTTTGCGACAATGTATCATACGATAGGCAACTTTATCCCTGTGCCGCCTTATTTCAATTCGTCAAGATCAAATTTCGGCGAGGACGATTATTGGGACGTTACGCTGTCATATATCAAACAATGGTATGATACGCGCGATAACAATGTGATTGCGGCACTTCTGCACAAAACAAATCCGAACGATAAAGCGGTTTTCTACTGTGTAAAATGGCTGAGTTGGTTCGGAACTTGGACGAATTTCATCACTATGAATTACTTGCAGGATTTTATCAATCCAAAAACATTAGCTCCTATTCTCTTTAAGCCGCGCACAGCGAGAGATACAACAGCGTTCTTCAAAACTTGCAGTACACTGATTGAACGGCGCGGAAAACGAATGATCGAGGAATTAAGAAAGTATTGTTGATCTATTTTGCGTTAAGGAAGTGTTTATTGTGAGCAAGAAAAAGGTTAGGATTATTATAATTGCTTTAGTGGTGGTTGCCGTTGGTGTAGGTGTGTTTTTTGGTGTGAAAGCCTACAACAACTACATAACACAACAGCAAATTGAAACACGCCAAAAAGATATTGAGAGCGCTTATGCAGATTTTGAAGCAACGAACGACAGATCGGAAAAACTCAAAATACT
>CACXYD010000173.1 GCA_902771755.1 uncultured Ruminococcus sp.
TATTATATAAGTATAACAGATAAAACAAAATAAAACAAACAAAATTGACTAAAGGTCCGAAAAAAATTATAAAAATGTTCTGACGGCTTGTATTTGACTGCCGTGAAGGATTGATAATTTTGATTTCAAAGAGCGAAATTTTTATTTTATCAGGCGGAGATTTGCAAACGAGCATTGCAAAAAGATGACCGCATTCGTGGATAACAACTGCTATTATACAGCATACAAATCCTAAAAATATGTTTAGTATCACACATATGGCACCAAGACATATAAGTGAGTACGAAACTGTGAAATCAACGTTCAGCAGACGAAACTTCATCACTCGTTGCACTGAACAGGTTTGACAAATCTATTTTATTGTCGCCTGTATCAAAAATAACCGATTTTTCAAGATTTGAATAGTACCAATCCCGTGTTGCAGCATAAACTTCACCACCGAATAGATTAAGCAAAAAAGCCGCAAGTGCTACAAGAATACAGCACACGAGCTGAACCGTTATTACAAGCTGTCTCGGAGAATCTTTTTTTGCTGTTGACTTTTCTGATAATGAAGATTTTGCATCTTCCTCATCAACTTCAAAATCTTCGGTTGCTTTCGGATATTCTGAATATGAAACAGATTTCCAGTCATCGTCATATGTAATAGTATTTCTGTTGTTATTGTCCTCTGTCAAAAAAATCACCTCAATGCAATATATGCACTGAGGTGAACGGATTTAACTTTATTGTTCGATATTTTGATCAAGCTTTTTGAAATCGCCCTTTGTAAGATTGATGAAGAAGGCAATTGCAAGCATCAATGAGAAAAATTCTGCAATAGGGAATGCGTACCACACAGCCGTGTAATCAAATATAATTGAAAGCACCCAAGCAATTGGGAGAATGAGTACAAGCTGACGGCAGAATGACATAATAAGACTGCGAAGTCCCTTGCCGACTGCCTGGAAAAGTGTTGTAAAGATAATGCCTGCAGCGGCAGGAATAAAGCAAAGGCTGATAATTCTGAATGCAGGAATACCGATGTCCATAATATCCTGTGTACCGCCAAACATAGCAATAAGCTGTTCAGGAATTGTCCACATAAGAATTGTACCGACTGCCATAATAATTACGGCTATAATAAGTCCTCTCTTGAGAGCGGAATACATCCTCTTTTTCTTCCTTGCACCGTAGTTATAACCGATAATCGGCATTACACCCTGACTGAGTCCGAAACAAGGCATGAATACAAAGCTCTGTAACTTATAGTAGATGCCAAGGACTGTAACAGCAGCCTCTGAAACAGCAAGAATAGCGTTGAGTCCGATAATCATAACAGAACCTATTGACTGCATGATTACTGACGGGAAACCTACAACATAAATTGACTTTAATGTAGAACCGTTCAATTTGAAATGTCTGAACGAAACTTTAACTTCGTGATTCTTAAAGAAAAGAATGCAAAGGCAGAATACCATACCGCAGAATTGACCGAATACAGTAGCGATTGCCGCACCGAGAACACCGAGTTCAGGGAAAATTCCTATACCGAAAATCAGAAGCGGATCAAAAATGATATTTACAATTGCACCGAAAAGCTGTGAGAGCATCGGAAATATCATATTACCTGTTGCCTGAAGTGTTTTTTCAATCATAACCTGTACAATTGAAAAGAACGAGAAACAAAGTACAACTGTAAGATACTGGATTCCGTAATTGAGAATAGCCTCATTCTGTGTGTACATCGCCATAAACGGACGGACTGCAAAAAGTCCGAGCAATAAAAATATTACATAGTTAAAAACGCAGGTTACAAGGCCGTGAGTTGCACCGTCATTTGCCTGATCAAAATTCTTTTCACCGAGTTTTCTTGAAACAAACGAGTTTACACCCACTGCCGTACCGACAGCAAAAGCAATCAAGAGCATTTGCAACGGATATGCAAGTGAGGTTGCGGTAAGTCCGTCTGCATCATAGTTTCCGATAAAAATACTGTCAACAACATTATACATTGCCTGAATTGTCATTGAAAAAATTGCAGGCAGACTCATTGTAAGAATGAGTTTTGTCATTGGCATAGTACCCATTTTGTTTTCACGGGGTTTTACTGAATTTTCCATATTTCCCATACTAATTCCTTTCTTATTCGCATACAAATAGTTAATTGATCTTTCGTATCTTCCTGTAAATCCAAAATGCAACAAGCATTACTGCTGTACCGAGCAACACACCGAAAAAATCAATCCACATATCACTTACCTGTCCTGATCTTCCCTCTACTCCAAGTTGAATTGTTTCATCTATAAAACAGGTAAACAGTCCGATTGAAACGGTGTATGGTGTGAATTTTATCGGTTTGATTCTGTCAAACGAATAGGCACACGAGCAGAGTAATGCTCCAAGAACTGTATATTCCGTAAAATGAGCAAGTTTTCTGATTATGTGGTCTGAAAGATTCGGATCAATTCCGAAAAACTTTAAAATTACGGTGACAAAATCAAGCACACTTTCACTCTCCTGAGCCGATTGAATAGACGGCATCGAAGAATGAATAAATGCAAATGCAATTACAGATGCGGTCAGAATAAACATAATAATTCTAAATCGCATTGAACAGGAATTCGTTTTCATCAAATCACTCCAGAATATATTTTACAGATTATTCGGTCAATGTCAACTTATGAAAAATTATTTATCATAATGTATAAATAAATCGAAATTCAGGCTGTTATTATATGAGGTTTTATCTCGGTAAAATATTGAAAAACACTTTGAAATCTGTTATACTTAACTGGTATTGGTAAAATTAAATTTTCAAGGAGCAAATATGTGGTATTTAATTGTATTCTTAATTTCAATGGTTCCGATAGTGGAAATCAGAGGCGCTGTGCCTGTTGCGGTTGCAAATGACCTTAATCTTTTTTGGACATATGTAATCTGTATCATAGGCAATATGCTCCCTGTTCCGATTATCTATCTCTTTGCAAGAAAGGTCCTCGTGTGGGGTTCGGATAAAAAGTTTATCGGCAAGTTCTTTACCTTCTGTCTTGAAAAAGGAGAAAAGGGCGGAAGAAAACTTGAGGCAAAGGCAGGTAACGGAATGTTCATTGCACTTATGCTTTTTGTAGGTATTCCCCTCCCCGGTACAGGCGCATGGACAGGAACACTTGCGGCAAGTATTCTTGACCTCGGTTTCAAAAAAAGCGTCATAGCTGTTATGTGCGGTGTTGTTATCGCAGGAATTATTATGGGTATCGGTTCGATACTCGTTGCAAACGGAATCAGCTTTATTTTTGCTCCGTAAATAATTTTGGGCAGCATATGCTGCCCTTATTTTTTGGTGAATTATATGGAAAAGAAAAATATATATGACGCAATCATAATCGGCGGCGGTGC
>CACXYD010000174.1 GCA_902771755.1 uncultured Ruminococcus sp.
CTCATCTTGGTAGTGCGCTGAGAGGCGAGCTGCTTGATGCTATAAAGCGCCTCGGCAAGCCCGATGACTCTAAAGGTCCTTCCACAGATGCCATTGACCTTGACGTGGTGAAGAATGTGCTGATAAAGAACTGCTATATGTCGGTTAACGATGATGCCGTAGCAATCAAGGGCGGTAAAGGTCCTTATGCCGATGCCTTTATGAAAGAATATCCTGGCATAGAGATTCCATCGGAGAGCGTTGGCAATGGCGAGAACCGCAACATCATAATCGAGGATTGCGAGTATGGTTTCTGTCATGGTTGCCTCACATTAGGCTCTGAGTCTGTCTTCGACCATAACATCATCCTTCGTAGAATAAAAATTACTTCTCAGGCAAAAAATCTGCTATATAATTCACCGTATAATCCGCTATATCTCCTATGCAACAGTTTCTGCACGACAAACCAAAAACTTATATATAAATCACAAATCCACTATCCAACTGCCCCATAAGTGACAATTATCGGGCAGAAAGCGGAAATTATTCAAAGACTTGTTGAAATGCGGGATTAATTATGATAAACTGACAATATGAGTCAGAGTACGATATAATTTGAGGTAGACATATGAAAAATTCAGAATGCACACTTTCAAAGGAAACACAAGACCTTTTATACAGATATTTTGCGGCTGCGGCAAATCTTTACGGTGTTATCGAAATCGGCAAACTTCTTAAAATTTACAACAGTCAGAACGAGCCTCTAAGCGAGGAAGATTTTCTGTCATTTGTTGAAAATATGAATTTTGAGGGCAAGCACTTTTGTGTGCTTAATCAGGACGATATTTACGATGACGGCTCGGAGACTCCTGCTCTTGAGTATGAAGTTCTTGCAGAATATCTTTACTTTTTTGAATTTGATGACGACAGTCTTGACGAATACGAAATGCTGAAAAATCGTCAAATCGGAAAGAAATTTTGCGTTCTCGACAAGGAGCAATTTCTCAGATACGAAGATGACTGTTACTTTAAAAAGACGCCCGATTTTCTTGAAATGCGTTCGTTTTTGAGAAATGAAACAGGTCTTTCAAAAGAGGACGCAGACGATTATGCGGACGATATTATGATTTGTTTTGCAACCATGCCCGACAATTCCGATGAATCCGTACACGATGCAATTATGATAAGCGGAATCTACAACCGTGATGATGTCGCATTCAGCCACCAAAAGCTTGAATATTTGTGTCAAAATGTCATGTACACAAGTGCCAGACTCCATGTTCTGCTCGGACACACCCCCGAAGAAATTTTCGGGTGATTTTATTATTCAGTAATATTCAGTCTGCACAAACATATTTTACTGCATCTAATTACATAATGTTCTGAAGATAATCAGATAACACAAAGCAAACTCCGAAATATGGGCTTGCTTTTTTTACACGCTTTGATACACGGATAAAACACGAATAAGTAATTGCCAAAAACGGCTTGCCTATGCGACTTTACACAGAAACACGGTTTACACGCTTTGTTTTGAATTATATATATACATACAGTAAGATTTATTCTGTTCAATCTCTAATCAAAACAGAATAATATATATAGTTTGGTGCGTGTAAAGAGTGTAAGCGTGTAAATGCCGATAAATACTGACTTTTTAAAACTTTTCAATGCGTGTGCAATGTGTGTAAACTACCTTTAATGCGTGTAATGTAATTCATCAGGGAATTATTTTAACGCCTATGCCGATACCCTCAAAACCTCTTGCACGCTTGCCTTTGATTGTTATGTTTGTGCTGTATTTTATACCGAAATCCCGTTCTTTCGTTTTGAGGCTTTGCGTGAAGGTTTTTTGTTTCAATATCGGAAACAGATTTTCCGCACAATATTCTTCATATATCTTGTAAAGCTCACAGCCGTGAATTTTTAAATCGGGATTGATTATAATACTGTCACATTCTTCAAGAAAGCAGAGTACAGAGTCCTGCTGTTTTTTTATTTCCTCACTTTTAGCCTGTGTGCGTTCGCTGACAAAGATTTTATAATTGTTCTTGATAAGTTCGTTTAATCCGTTAATTATCCACAGCATAACGCCCTCGCCCTCTTTTTCAGCGATTTCACGGTCAATAAATGGATTATCGACTCTGTTTTTGTCCTTTGGCTTTGCCTGCAAGACAAGCTGACGGCGAGAAAATCCCTCTGAATAATCATAGAGTGACTGCAAAGTAAAATTGCCGAATGCTATAATACGCACATACGGCTTAATCTGATTGTTTTGAACAAATTTCTTTTCCGCTGCTATCGTTGTTTTGTTTGTGACAAGGTTTTTGAATGTTCGGGCATTGGTCAAGGCATTTTCGCTCAGGTCATCGTCAATAAAAAGCAGTTTGTTTTCTATATTTGCAACGCCGAATTTGCTTTGCAGAACACTCAAACTTTCGTTGTAACAATTTTCTTCGCCAAACAGGGCGTTTAAAACGGCACCTAAAACACTTTTGCCCTCACCGCCTTCACCGATTATAAATAACGCTTTTTGCATTATTGTAGTGGGCAAAAGGCAGTAACCGCAATACTGTTGTACGGTCTTTCGGTCATCTTCATAGTAAACGGCTGAAAGATAATCAAAGAACTTTTTCGGTATCGGTGCATTCGGGTTATAATTAACTGCAAGGCGGTTTATACAGAATTTCTTTTTGTCACTCCACACCGTGAAAAGTCCGTTTTCATCCCTTGAAAGTGTGCCGTTCTGAAAGTGGATTTTATCAAGTGTCGGCTTTGGCGGCTCAGTATAACAATACTGCTTAATGCCCTTTAGCAGCTTTTCGGCTTTATCTCCTGCGTTTGTGCGAACATAGCTTTTTATCTCGGTGAATATTATGTTTTTAGCTTTGTCATCGTTCATTCTGCCGTCAACAGAATACAAAGCACCGTTTATACACTTCACGGCTTGTTTCTCTGCAAATGTGGTTATGTAATCGTTTTCGTCAATTTTTAGCTTGCCGTCCTCGCCTTGATATACCCATTTCGGGGCACACCTTTTCCCGTTTTCGGGTATTGATATTTTCTCATCTATTGTACTTTCGGGAATAGGAGCTGTTACGGGCTTTGCAAATTGCGTGAGTATTTCAAGCTTATATGCCACGGTTTGTGCAACAGTCTTGCCATTTACAGGCTGTTCACTTTCGAAAATATCGGTAATATCGCCCTTTTCTTTAAGCTCTGTCCATTCATCGGCAAGGTTGATTATCTTTACCGACTTTGCAATTGATAACAGCTCATTTGCGATAATACGAGCAAAGTTTTTGCCTGCCTCGTCATTGTCGGGTACAATCGTAACATTCA
>CACXYD010000175.1 GCA_902771755.1 uncultured Ruminococcus sp.
AAATCTTTCGGAAGATGACGAATTAAGGCTTGAAAACCTGTGTGCCGTTTACGCTTTTAAGTTGTATTCCCTTTGCAATGACGACAGCATTTCTTCTTTTTCCGCAGGTGATTTGAAAATCTCATCATCTGCGGACGGCGAAAGCCGCGCCGAAAAGCTGTGGAGGGAATATGCCGACAAGTCGCAGGATCTTATCGGCAGAGAAAAATTTTTGCTTGGAGTGATATGATGAATATTTCACCGTCTATCGGGAAAATATTAAACAGATACGGCTGTGATGTTACCGTTAAAAACGGCGACAAATCGGTTAAGACAAAGGCTTTTATTTCGCCTTTGAGATACAACTACAATCAGAACTCTGACAATGTGCGACACAGAATGGGACTGAGAAAAACAAATCTGTTTTTGTTTATTGCACCGCCCGATGTTCTGCTTAATTCGGGAAAAAGCGTAATAGAAAGTGAAAACGGTAAATATACTGTTAAAAGGTGCGAAAGATATTATGTGAAGGACAATCCGATTTATGTGAGGGCTGTTCTGTGTGCATACAGAGAAGAAACGAGGGATGATTTTGAATCGAATTGAGAAACAGGTTGACCGTATTATTGCAGGATTAAAGGTAAATGAGGCTTTGAAAAATGTCAGATTTATAAGAGAATACGGCTCTGATGAAGCACCGTCACCCGTGAATGGAATGATTGCCGTTGTGTCGGTAAGAGATATGTCAACGGAAAAAAGCTATATCGGCGGATACCTTTCACCGTCAATCAAGGGTGACAGCTACACGGCTGATGTTGAAATCAGGGTGTACGCTCCTGCAACCGAGAACGGCAGCGGACTTTCGGAAATTGTCAGCGAGATTCTTCTCGGACTTAAAACTGCCGATGCGGAAAAGACGATTACTCACAGCGAGGCGGCATCAATTGAATTTGATCCCGATATGAACGCAATTTACAGAACGGTGAGTTTTAATATGGAATTTTGCCTTTGCGAGGAGGTTTAAATGGACGGTTTTGAATTTGAAAATTGCAGGAATGCGATTCTGAAATGTGAGGGAGAAATTCTCGGAGGTGTTGAAAAGGCAACCTGTACGAGAAAAAACTCCTTTACCGAAATTAAGGAATTTCTCAATGACAAGCCTGTTGAAAGGGTTGTTTCAAATGAGTGGGAACTCACTTTTGTAATGAGGATTACGGACGAAACTCCGTTTTTGGAGCGTGACAGCTTTAAGAGCCTTGAACTTGACCTTGCAAAGAAGAAAATCATTTACACGGATTGCAGGGTGCTTGAATTTTCAAGCGTTACTCAGGGCAGCGGAAGTATTGATGAGAGGGAAATTATATGAATGATAAAAATTCAGAAGAACTTTACAGGCTTGCGGAGTCCGAGAACGGCGGTAAAGACACCGAGATGTTCGGTGAATTTCTTGAAAGGGAAAGCCGCCGTTACAGTCGCAGACTTGATGAAGAAGAGGAGGCGAAAAGCCGATGAAACTTGTGCCGATGAAATTCGGTGAATATGTGTGGCATCACAATCCGCAGAATATCAGCTTTGAATGTGACAAGAGCGTTGCGGAACTTAAAAGTCCGTTCGGTGAATCTTCCGTTCAGAATATGGGGCGGAAGAATATGAAAGTCAGCGGTTCGGGACAGCTGTACGGTGAGGACTGTGCAGAACAGTTTGAAAGGCTGTTTGAGGTGTTCAGAAACAGCGGAAAAGAAGTGCTTTCCGTGCCGAATCTGCCGAGCATTTATGCTGTGTTTGAAAAGCTTGAAATAAAGGGTGAGCCAAAGCCGAATGTGCTTGAATACAGCTTTGTGTTCCGTGAGGTTATGGAGAAAAAGCAGACAACGGCTGTTACATATTTTGACTGTGAAAACGGACAAACCCTGTGGGATGTTGCGTACAAAACAGGGGCGAAAATTGACGAACTTGTGCGGTTGAATCCCGATGTTAAGTTCCCCGATGAGAACCTCGGAACAAGGAGGGTTAAGCTGTGCTGACTTACTTTTTTACTGATAAAAACGGCAAAAAGTGCGAAATTAAAAATGTTCTCACGGCAGAAATTTCGGCAGATGTTGATGTGCCTGCCGATGAACTTGTGCTGACTGTGCCGTATGACGAAAAGTTCAGAAATGCCGATGTGCTTGAGGCTTATGACGGGAAGTCGCTTGTATTTGTGGGACAGGCTGACGAGATTGTGAGCGTTGTTCAGAACAGCGGTGCGATTGTAAAACTGAGCGCAAGAAGTCTTGCCGGAAAACTTCTCGACAACGAGGCAGAGCCTGTTACATATGTGAATCCTGCGGCAAAGTTTATTTTTGAAAGGCATTTAAAGCCGTTTGGAATTGTCGGATATGACGGTGACGAACACCCGTTTATGGGCAAAATCAAGATTGAAAAGGGTATGACCGAGTGGCAGGTGTTTGAAAAGTTTTGCAGCGGCAGATACGGCAAAAGTCCGAGAATTACGGGCGCAGGATTTGCCCTGATGTGCGGAACTTACGGCGGTGCAGAGCCGATTGTATTCGGCAAAAACGGAGTGGGTTATACATCGCTCCGTGAGTACATAAAGCCGTGCAAGGTGATTACGGATGTCAAACTCCGCACCGAGGAATACGGCGGTTACAAGAGCATTATAAGCAACAAATGCGTTGCCGACAGAATTAAAAGGGTGAGGTATGTAAACGCTTTCCTTGACAACAATGCGGTAAAAACAGCCGACAGAATGATTGAAAACGGCAACAGACAGAGTTTTGAAGTTATGATTGAATGTGCAGAATGTCTGTGCGGAATTGTCGGCAGAAGGGCTGTGATTGACGACCGTCTTGTCGGAAAAAGAGAGGGCTTGGTTGTGAAAAGCATTAAATATTCACTCGAAAAAAACGGTGAAAGCACAACGGTTGTGCTTGGAAAGGAGAACGGCGATGTGGCTGATGAATTACATAACTAAAAATTCGATTACCGCCCCGAAAGCCGAAAAGGGCGGTGTGAAAAGTTCGGGAAACACGGTTTCGGTGGATTCCTCGGAAGAACACAGGGAGATAAAATGTTGCGTGCCGTATGGCTTTGCAAGCGTTGTTCCCG
This sequence comes from uncultured Ruminococcus sp., assembly GCA_902771755.1. Lineage (GTDB taxonomy): Bacteria > Bacillota > Clostridia > Oscillospirales > Acutalibacteraceae > Ruminococcoides. The sequence goes on from CACXYD010000175.1 coordinate 3,088, forward strand.
TAGGGGAGTCGGCGGTTGTCTTGCCGCTTGCTAACGGTGAAGTGAGCCTTGGTGTGCTTGCAAAAAATGTTGAACTTGATGAGGGCGAGGTTATGCTCTCGTCAAAGGGCGGAGCGAGTATTGTGCTGAAAAATGACGGCAGGGTTCTTATCAACGGTAAGGCGGTGTAGCATGAGGGACACGATGATTAAAAACGGTGATATCGTTATCGGCTCTTCGGGCAATACGGTATTGCTTGAGGGGAGTGACGCAAAATTCCAACAGGCTGTGCTTTGCATTTCGGCAAAACTCGGCGGATTTGTCTATGACAGAAATTTCGGTTCAGAGGTGCTTTTGCAGGACAAAACACTCTCGGCAAAGCAGACTGAACTGCTTGCCAATGAATCGCTTGCAAAAATGAAAAATACCTATGCAAGCGTTAAGTCGGTTGGCAAAACGATTACGATTGACCTTACGGTTGACGATATTACAAGGGAGGTGCAGATAAATGGAAACCTATGATGAAATTTACGGAAGAATGAAGAATGCTTATGAACAGGAAACGGGCGACAGCTTTAACGAGGTGAGTGACATTGCAATCAGGCTCAAGGTGCTTGCAGGCGAGATTTTTAAGATGCAGACAAACCTTGAATGGTGGAAAAGACAGATGTTTGCCGTGAGTGCAAGCGGTGAATGCCTTGACAAGCTCGCATCGCAGAGAGGCATTGAACGCAAAAAGGCGATGAAGTCTACGGGCGAGATTACATTCAACATTTCTCAGCCATGCAGTCACGATATCGTAATTCCGAAGGGTTGTGTTGTGGCTACGGCAGACCTTGTGCCTGTGCGATTTGTTACGACCGAGGATGAAGAAATCAGCGCCGGCAACACGCTTGTGAGTGTTTATGCCGAGGCTGAACAGGCGGGTAGTTACGGCAATATCGGGCTTGGCTGTGCGGTTGTTCCCGTGAGTGTGCCGACAGAGGTTGAAACGGTTACAAACCGTGAGAAATTTACGGGCGGTTGCGATGCCGAAACGGACGATGAACTTCGCAAACGCATAAGGGATACATATATTAACACCTCTAACGGCACGAATGCGGCATATTACGAACAGCTTGCGCTCACGGTTGACGGTGTTGCAAAGGCGAGTGCTGTCGGCAAAGCGAGGGGTGCAGGTACGGTTAATGTCTATGTTACGGGTGCGGATGCGTCATTGAGTACGAATGTTGTCGCAAGGGTTCAGTCGCTTTTGGAAAAGCAGAGAGAGCTGAATGTTGATGTTGTTGTTGCGAATGCCCAGCGTACCGCTTGCAATATGAGCGTTGTTGCCTATGCGGAGGACGGATATTCTTCCGATGAAGTTAAAGAATTGCTCAAAAATGCCTTTGCGGAATATGTGAATTCAATTCCTATCGGCGGAACATTCAGACTGTCGGAACTCGGTGCAAGACTGATTGACACGGGTTGTATTACCAACTACAACTGGAACACGGATATGCAGGATGTAACGGTTGC
>CACXYD010000176.1 GCA_902771755.1 uncultured Ruminococcus sp.
TTCTTCAAACAGCTTTTATTCCACCTCTGCAAGCCGAATGTCAAAAGGCATAATAGATAACGCAGTATCATCAAACGATGTCATATACGCCTGCACAGGCAAAAGCAGAGATATTCCTATCGACAGGAACACACCCGACATTGACCTTTTTAAAAATGACACCGAAAATATTCCTCAAAAAAAAGAAAAAGCCGAAAATAAAAAGCTTTCTGTTTTTAAAAAAATCTGCGGATTTTTGGGTGCAGTAATGTTCATACTCGGTCTGATTATAAATTTGGAATATATTCCGAATTTTTCAGCAAAAACTTTGCCCACATGGTTCAACTGGGGAATCATCGGAATAGCTGTTGCTTTGCTTATGATTGCTTTCGGAACAAAATCGAAACGACCGATTGACCTTCCAAGAAAAAGTTCAAAACTTAGCAAAAGAACCGTAAGTATGGCAATTATGGTTTTGCTTGCAATTCCTGTTACAATTTTTGTAGGAATGACATATCTTCAGGATCAAAAATATCTTTTTATTTCACTTCTTGTTATGCTTGAATGTATGATTCCGTTTTTTCTCGTTTTTGAAGGCAGACATCCAAAGGCAAGAGAACTTGTCATAATCTCAGTTCTATGTGCAATAGCGGTTGCAGGACGACTTGCATTTACAATGTTACCTCAGTTCAAGCCTGTTGTAGCGGTTGTAATAATTTCCGGAGTCGCATTCGGCGGTGAATCGGGATTCCTTGTGGGTGCTGTAAGTATGCTTGTTTCAAATCTTATGTTTGGACAAGGCCCATGGACACCGTGGCAGATGTTTGCAGCGGGAATAATAGGTTTCATTGGCGGTATTCTCTTTAAGAAAGGACTTTTGGGCAGAACAAGAACTTCGCTCTGCATATACGGTTTCATTGCCACAATGGTCATTTACGGCGGACTTATGAACCTTTATTCGGCACTCACATCACACTCAGCATTTAATCTTAGTATGCTCATAACTTTTTACATTCAAGGTTTTCCGATGGATATTGTTCACGCAGTTTCAACTGTTATATTTCTGTTTTTCGGAGCAGAACCTATGCTTGAAAAGCTCTACAGAATTAAAGTTAAGTACGGACTTATAGAATAGACATAAACAGCAGATTAAAATTCTGCTGTTTTTTTGTGCTGTAATTTAAAAAATTCCGACAAAAGTATAGACATAATCCGAAAATAATATTATAATTTTTAGGTATCTGATTTAAATTAAACGGTATTTACAATATAAAACGGCAAGCTGTAAATACTGTTAATTCAGAATTAAAAAAGGATAAAGGAGAAAAAATATGGGCGGATTTATGGGTGTTGCAGCAAAACAGGACTGCGTATTCGACTTATACTTTGGAATTGACTATCATTCACACCTTGGTACAAGAAGAGGCGGTATGGTTGTTTATGACAAAGAAAGAGGATTTGACAGATCAATCCACAACATTGAAAATGCACCTTTCAGAACAAAATTTGATAAAGACATGCAGAATATGAAAGGTAAATTCGGTATTGGTTGTATTTCTGACTATGAACCGCAACCTCTTATGGTTCGTTCACATCACGGTACATATGCAATTACCACCGTAAGCAAAATCAATAATACAGATGAACTTGTCGAAGAAATCTTTGAAAAAGGCGGTTCACATTTTCTTGAAATGAGCGGTGGTGAAATCAACGCAACCGAACTTATTGCAACTCTCATCAATCAAAAAGAGAACCTCGTTGACGGAATCAGCTATGCTCTTGAAAAAGTTGACGGCTCTGTTTCGCTCCTTTTGATGAATAAAAACGGCATTTACTGTGCAAGAGATAAATACGGCAGAACTCCTGTTGTTATCGGCAAAAAAGAGGATGCATTTTGCGCAGCATTTGAATGTTTCTCGTACAAAAACCTCGGCTACAGCGATTATAAAGAACTTGGTCCCGGTGAGATTACAGTAATTACAGACCAGAACTGCATTACACTCAAAAAGCCCGGTGACAAAATGAAAATCTGTACTTTCCTTTGGGTGTACTACGGCTATCCGGCAAGTTCATATGAGGGTACAAGCGTTGAACAAATGCGTTATAATTGCGGCGCTAAAATGGCAGAAAGAGATACAGTAAAACCTGATATCGTTGCAGGTGTACCCGATTCGGGTATTGCGCACGCAGTGGGCTATGCAAATGCATCGGGAATTCCGTTCTCAAGACCATTTATTAAATACACACCCACATGGCCAAGATCATTTATGCCGACAATTCAGAGTCAGCGTAATCTTATTGCAAAAATGAAACTTCTCGCAGTTGAGGATTTAATCAGAGGAAAGAGCCTTCTTCTCATTGATGACTCAATCGTAAGAGGCACACAGCTTCGTGAAACGACAGAGTATCTCTTTGAAAGCGGTGCAAAAGAGGTTCACATCAGACCTGCGTGTCCTCCGCTTGTTTACGGCTGTAAGTATCTTAATTTCTCAAGATCATCTTCTGAAATGGATCTCATCACAAGACGAGTTATTGAAAGACTTGAGAACGGCAATGTTACAGACGAAATTCTTCAGGAATACACAAATCCAGATTCTGAAAAGTACGAGCAAATGGTTGATGAAATCTGTAAAGAACTCAAGTTCACATCATTGCGTTTTAACAGACTTGATGATATGCTTGATTCCTGCGGAATTGACAAATGCAAACTCTGTACTTATTGCTGGGACGGCAAGGAATAATTAAATTTCAATATAAAAATAAGGCATTTGCAATGAGATTTCTCAAAGCAAATGCCTTTTGATTTTTAACTTAGTAAGCAATAATTTCGTAGCCGTCCTCGGTTACAAGAACCTGAATTTCCCATTGAGCAGACATTGAATTATCCTCTGTATAGATAGTCCAGCCGTTGTCCTCATCAACGAAGATATCGGGTTTTCCTGCATTTACCATAGGTTCAATGGTAAAAATCATACCGGGTACCATAAGCATTTCAGTACCTTTTTTGGAAATGTAACTTACCCATGGATCTTCATGAAATTCAAGACCGATTCCGTGACCGCCAACCTCACGAACAACAGAATAGCCTTTACTCTTTACATAATCATTGACAGCCTGTCCCATATCTCCGAGGAATCCCCAAGGTTTAACCTGCTTGAGTCCCTCATAAACAGCATTTTTAGTTTCTTCAACAAGCTTTCTGTTTTCTTCGCTTACATTACCGATACAGAACATTCTTGAA
>CACXYD010000177.1 GCA_902771755.1 uncultured Ruminococcus sp.
CTGATGTCCTAAAACACCAAACTTTTTGCAGATTTGAACCTGAGTTCCTTCTCCCGCAAGATAGGATTTTACAGCCGCTATCTTTAGTTCGTTACTGTATTTCTTATTTTTCCTTCTTTTTTTCGACATAAAAATCTCCCCTTAAAGTATCCTTGAAATTTTTGTTTTTTCAAGTGTCTACTTTAAGGGGATTATATCAAATGTTAGCTTTTGTTGCATTTTGTGTCTTGTTTCTGAACAACACGGCAAGCGGAGTAATGATTAAATAAAGAATTGTAAGTATCACAAAGAACATTATGTCTGCGTCGAGAAATACATAAATTATGTTAAAACCAAAATGCAAAAGCACTGAGTAAATCAGATTATTGTGCCTTTCAAGGAAAATGTTCATCAGAACGGTGATTGATATGATAACAACAATGTTTGAAATGATGTAGGGAATAGCTCTTAAATCAGTAAATTCAGAATCGACTATCCATAAAAGTGTGTGCCAAAAACACCAAACAAGTCCCTGACAAATTGACGATTTTACAAAAGAGTATCTGCTGTTAAATTCTTCACGCATAAAACCTCGCCACCCAAGTTCTTCCCCTGTTGGGCCTGAGGTGAACGATAAAAATATGCTCAGCGGCAATGCGGTCGTTCCGAAATTGATGTAAGACATCATCGGTTTTCCGTCAAATATCGAAAAAATTAACAATGATAAAATGCTTATGCCAAAAGTCAAAAAGAAAGATAACAGTAAGGGGAAAATTTTAATTTCTCCCGAAAAATACCGTTTAATGAAAACAATTCTGCTTTCGTTTGGTCTGAAAAAGTTCCAACCTAACAAAAGCAAAAGTGTAGGTGACCATGCAAGCAGATTTCGGATAATCCACATCACAACAGGCGGTGCGTGAAATACCATACTTGCTGTTCCCGCAACAAAAATAATCAGAAACCATATCAAAGCGTATGAGCTGATAATGTACCTTTTTAAGTAGTTCGGCTTTTTGTTCATAAGTTTTTCTCACCTTTCAGAGTTGAATTACAGCTTGATTTTACCCTGAAAAGTGCAGTTGCTTCAAGAAACCACGGGTTTCCTTTACGGTTGCGTTTTTAAAACAGCCTTGAAAAAGGCGGTTTTGCTGAATAATAACTTTCGTTGCATATAAAAATCCGTGTTGCATGGTTACAACACGGATTTCTTGGTTTTATTTAATTGAACCGTCGCCGCCCATGAGAGCGGTCATTTCTTCAATGCGTTCCAAAGGAAACGGTGGTTCGCAAAGCGGTTTCATGGCAATTGACATAAGTTTCATCGGGTTGTCATCAGCGGCAACTCTGTTTGACGAAAGTTCTCCGCATCTGCGACACCTGTGAATAATAGCCCATTCGCCGTTTTTTCGCACCCAAACCGCAACAGGTTCCATAATTCCGCCGCAGTCCGATGCTCTGTCACCGGGTTCAATGTCAACATGCAAACTGCTCAGGCAGTTCGGACAATGATTTCTGTGACTTGAGCCTGCACCCTCCGGCACAACCTGTCTGTCGCATACCTTGCACACGAATACATCGTTGCAAGCGTGGGTTTTGTAGTAATTCTTCTGATATTTTATCCGTTTATTTTCACGGTTCATTGTAAATCCTCCTGAAAGTTAAATATCAACCCTTCGGGAGGTCTCCCGTTATTGTACGCAAGCCTCCCGACTTGATACAATCTCTATTGCCTTAAACTTCAAAAAAGTTCTCCTTTCTTCACTTCTATAGGCTTTTTGCCTATGTTTATTGTACTTCATCATCTGACGAAATGCAATAGAAAATCAAAATAAATCACATTAAAAAAGCACAATTTTATTTATATGCTTACTTAGCTTTCTTTTTATTACCGCCAAAAATTTTAATCGGAATAACACTTCCGAGAAATGCGGCAAGCAAAATCCACGGAATAACTCTTGCGTCAAAGCAGAGCAAAAGGAGCATTGTTACGGCGAGAGGTTTCTTCATTGTGACACCGAGAAGTCCTGCCGTTACAACAGCCGCACAGAATGCCGTGTCAAGTCCGCCGAGCATTGCAACACCGTAGCCGATGCTGACACCGCAGAAAATAACGGGGAAGAAGTGACCGCCTTTCCAGCCCGACTTGATGCAGATGTTTGTGAGAACAAGTTTCAGCACACCGCTGATAATGAGAACCCACGGTGCAAATTCGGCAAAGCTGTCCTTGACAACAGTAATGCTTTCTTCACCCGAAAACATGGTGAGGGGGAGGTATGTACCCATAACACCGAGAATAATTCCGCCGAGGGTTGTACTGATGATAATGCCGAGTTTGCCCTGAATGAGTGCGAAAAATTTTCCGAAAAGCTTTGAAGAAATGATAAACAGAAAACCGCATACAGCACCCAAAAGTGCAAGAGGAATTCCCCACAAACGCTCAAAATTTGTGATGTCATAACCGCCGAGTCGTGGAAGTCCCATACTTCCGCCGAAAATTGAGTTCAGCAAAAACAGAGTTCCTGCCGCAAAAAGTACGGCTATGATGTTTGAAATAAGTTTTGTTGAACGGATATCGGTAGGCTTTTCCTCGTTGTCAAGCCTTTCTTCATTGACCGATGCAAGACCGAAAAGCGGTGCGTAGAATACCGCACTCAAAGTTGCGCTGATGCCAATCTGCATAAGTTCGGGAATTTTACTTTTAGCATTTTTCATATGACTTCCTGCCCAATAGCAAAGTCCCACAATAACACCTGTCAAGCCTGCCTCAGGACCAAGACTGCCACCGAAAACGAGGGGCAAAAGTGCTGAAATGCAGAGCAAAAGCACTTTGTTGTACGGATAAAATTTATCCTTTTTTACCTTTTTCATAACCTCGTCAAGTTCATCGGGAACGGCATTCGTAAGCTTTTGCCATATTCCGAGGATAAGTCCGCCCACCGTGCAGACGACAATTGGGTAAAATTTAAAGTCAAAATTTGACGGAATCGTATCCCACACAAGGCCTATTCCAAGACTCATAAGTTTTAAAAACAGCCACACTATCAGCGAAGTTACTGCACCGCTGAATCCGCAAAAAAGGTAGTATAAAAAATTGTTAGCAACAGTCCGTTTTGTCATTGCCGCACCTCCGTGCTTAAATGACAAAGTGAAGTTAGGGTAAATATACCCTTTTCACAACAAAAAGCCAAATAAGCGGTTTTATGAGGCTTTTAATAGGATATATACCCTG
>CACXYD010000178.1 GCA_902771755.1 uncultured Ruminococcus sp.
AATTCTTCAAATTCTTTTATTATACCATTTCAGATAGACAAAATTTGTACTTCTGAGAGATTTCGGCAAAAAAGAAAGAGCCGTTTTGTAACAGCTCTCTGAGTTATCCGTTATAGATAGTATTTCTTGATGTAAGACGAAACATCGACACCTCTGAATTGCAATGAGGTTTCCCCCTTTTCCGCTGCAAAAAACGTCATAGAACCAAAAGCCATAATAACGGCAAGCAACGCACTGATAATTTTCTTCATAAAAAACACCTCTTTGTATGTTTGATTTTACCACATATAAATCCGCAAGTAAACCGTTTGCACACAAAAAAGGCAACCTTTACGGCTGCCTTTTATAAGAAGATTTGTTTATTTTACGGGAACGCTTGCAACAACTTCTTTGACAGAAAGTGCTTCCTTCGGAAGTGTGTACTTCTGCTTGTAAGCCTTGTAATCAGCGTTGTACTGAATATCATCGGAATTTTTGAGTTCGTGGAGATATTCGTGTGCATCGTAACCGTTGCGGTTGATTTCAATAACACCGATTGCAATGTTTGAGCAATGGTCAGAAACTCTCTCAATGTTTGTGAGGAGGTCAGAAAATACAAAGCCGAGTTCGATTGTACAAGTACCGTTTGTAAGACGCTTTACATGGGCATCTTTAAGCTTGTCACGCAGACGGTCGATAACCTGCTCAAGCGGTTCAACCTTTGATGCGAGTGTGAGGTCATTGTCAACAAAAGCAACGGTTGCGTTGTTGATGATTTCACGGAGTGCGTCAACCATAACGGCAAGACCTGCTTTTGCCTCTTTAGAGAATGAAATGTTCTTTTCGTGAATTTCCTGAGCAACCTTTACGATGCTTACTGCATGGTCGCTGATACGCTCAAAATCACCGATTGTGTGAAGAATGAGCTGAATGGTTTTGCTGTCCTCAGCCGAAAGCTGTTTGGAACTGAGCTTTACAAGATATGTTGAAATGACATCTTCGTAGGAGTCAATCATATCCTCGTTTTCGTGAATTGTTTCCGCAACTTTTTCGTCGTAATGGTCAACAAGTTCAAGTGCGCCGAGAAGTGTACCCTCAGAAAGACGAGCCATTTTTTCTGCAAGTGACTTTGCACGCTCTGTTGCAACAGAGGGAGTGTTGAGAAAACGCTCATCGAGGAACGGAACATCCGAATCTTCGTCCTTGTCCTTGATTGTAAGACAAGCAAGTTTTTCAAGATACTTGTTGAACGGAAGAAGAATTGCAGTTGCAAGAAGGTTGAATAAAGTATGGATAATCGCAATGTTCTCAGGACCTACGATATCGTCAAGGAAACCGTAGTTGATAAAGAGGTTTGAACCGTAGAACAATGCACAAATTACGAGTGTACCGATAATGTTGAAGTAAAGATGTACAAATGCGGCACGCTTTGCGTTTTTCTTTGCACCGATACAAGAAATAAGTGCAGTTACGCAAGTACCGATGTTCTGTCCCATAACAATCGGGATTGCCATTGAATAGCTGATTGCGCCCGTTTTGGACAATGCCTGCAAAATACCGACCGAGGCACTCGAACTTTGTATGACTGCCGTCAGCAATGCACCGGCAAGAATACCGAATACAGGGTTGTTAAAGAGTGTGAGGAATCCAGTGAATGTCGGATCATCGGAAAGCGGTTCAACAGCCGCACTCATCTGATCCATACCTACCATGAGAATACCAAAGCCGAGGAAGATTGTGCCGAGGTGCTTCTTCTTTTCTGTATGACAGAACATAAGAAGAATGATTCCGACAAAGGCAAATACAGCCGAGAATGATGACGGCTTTAAAAGCCTCATAAACACGCTGTCGCCCTCAATACCCGAAAGGCTTAAAATCCAAGAGGTGATTGTTGTGCCGACATTGGCACCCATAATAATACCGATTGCTTGACGGAGCTTCATAATTCCCGAGTTTACAAAGCCGACAACCATAACTGTTGTTGCCGAGGAGGACTGAATTACCGCAGTAACCGCCGCACCGAGAAGAAATCCCTTCATGGTGCTGTTAGTCATTTTTTCCAGAGTTTTTTCAAGTTTACCGCCGGAAAGGCTCTCAAGACCGTCACCCATTGAGTTCATACCGAACAAAAAGAGCGCCAAACCGCAGAGCAGTTGTAAAACCATAAACAAATCCATAAATACATACTCTCCTTTATCATCAATAATATTAAACTAAAGTCATAGGATTGTCAATGAATTGTAAAGAATTTGTAAAGTCTGAAAGCTTGGTGAATATCTTTGAAATTTGTCGAGGCAGAGTATTTTTTATGTGAGATTTGTAAAAACGCATAATTTAAGCAACAAAAAGCGATACAACACAATATAGTATGTGCTGTATCGCTTAAAATTTATTTTGTTTGTAAAAGATTGTAAAGAATTTTTACATCAGAACCTTGCGGTAAATGTTGTTCCCTGTTCACTGCTTGTAAGAGAAATCTCTCCGCCGTGTCTTTCTGTGATATGCTTTACAATTGCAAGACCAAGACCTGTACCGCCTGTTTCTTTTGAACGGCTCTTGTCAACACGGTAAAAGCGTTCAAACACACGCTTGTGGTGCTTTTCGGGAATACCGATTCCCGTGTCGGCAACGCTTACAAACGGATGCTCGTCATCATCGCCCGTTGTGATTTTCACCGAACCGTTTTCACGATTGTAACGGATTGCATTGTCGCAAAGGTTATAAATAAGTTCGTAAATCTGATTGCGGTTGCCGTTCATAATGGCAGTTTTTGTGTCAAGAGTGATTGTTATTCCGTGCTTTTCGGCATTTGAACGGAGATCCTCGGCAACTTCGGTTGCAACACCTGCAAGGTCAACCGAGGTAAATTCCTCATCGCTGAACTTTTCGTCAAGCTGTGAAAGCTCCATAATATCGCTGATAAGAGAGAGAAGTCTGCCCGATTCCTTGTGAATTTTATTTGCAAAATTCGGGATATCATCGGGTTTTACAAGACCGCTTGCAATGATTTCGGCATAGCCCGAAATCGAAGTAAGCGGAGTTTTCAATTCATGTGTTACATTTGCTGTGAACTCACGGCGCATTTTTTCAGCCTTTTTCTTAGCCGAAACATCAATAATAAGACAGATTGCACCGTTTTTCTCGCCGTTTGAATAAACGGGATTGGTGATAATCTGCAACGCTCTGCCCTTT
>CACXYD010000179.1 GCA_902771755.1 uncultured Ruminococcus sp.
ATCGTCTACATATGTATTCGATTGTAGATGAACGTATTCATGTTAATTTTCGCATGGTTCATAATAGGTTTCAAGACGTGGATTTATTTGACGGTTACGCCCTTATTTACTCGATTAAGAAAATCTGAGTATCTTTCGTAATCATTTCTGTAAAAAGCCTCTTTATATTTAAACAAAGAGCGTGAAGTCTGCTTTTCGTAATCGAATGTGTAATCTTTTTCACGAAGATTGTTTTCGATAATTTTAAGTTTTGTCCTCAATGCAGATAATGTTTTTCTGTACTCTACACATGACATACCGAGCAAGTCGGCAAGATGCTTTGCCGTGTGAACGGTGTTTTTGTCAGTTGCATTGATTGACGGCAGCCATTTTGCAAGAAGTGATACTTTTTCATTGTCATTCATTGCCTTAATATCTGAATCAAGCTGATTTTTTATGTATTCAACAACCTGTTCTTCACAAGGTGTTCTGAGCAAAACAAGCAAGTCATCATATCTGCCGTATTCGGCAATGTAATCCATATTCTTGATAACAACATTAGGTTCATTGTCAGCAAGCCACTTTAAAATTACACGGAACACATTTCTTTCTCCAAGACCGCCTCTGATATCTCTTGCATAAAAAAGAAGTTTAAGAGCCATATCACGGTTCTCACTAAAAGCACGAACAAATCTGTTCACAATATTCTGTTCGTTTTTATTGCGTAATGCTCCGATTGATGCGAAAAGGTCAAGGCAATTCGAACCTGTTGTACTGAGTGCCGCTGCACCGTTTTCTGTCAAAGTTCTGTTTGCTGTGTTTTTTAAGTAGTTCGTCATAAAGCTCTCTCCTTCCAATCTTTAAGTACAAGGCACTATATAAATTCAGAATACGATTCCGAAGTCACCTAACTTTGTTTGCTGTCTGTGCCTTTAAACAAGATGCAATAGAAAAGAATAATCTTTTTATTTTCAGAAATAATCTATATCTGCTGTACGCATCTTTAAAAGGTAATCAAAACTTTGTGAGCCAATCGGCTCTCTGTTTTGTTACAATGCTATTTTATTCCAATTCACTTCTTTTATCACGGAAAAAAAGCTGCGAACTTAAAATTGTTCACAGCTTTTTTGTTGTTTCAGTCTTTCAATTATAAGGTTGACAAAGCTTTCGGGAGCGGTTACTTTCACCTTTGGACCAAACGAGAGAATGCGGATCAGCACCTCTGTTTCATCATCTCTGTCATAATTCACAGTAATGTGATAGCGATTATCCCCAAGCTTTTCAGCCTGTTTTTCAAAATGTGCAAAATGGAGCAACACCCGTTCAAGTGCATTTCTTTCGTCAACAAGGTCAAATTCAACCGACCTGTTTTCGGAAACCACACCCTCCGAAAAGTTATTGTCCGCCAAATTTTCGCACTTGGCACACTCAACTATTCTGGCAAGATTAAAAATCTTACCGCCTCTTTTGCCCGATGAATACAATCTAAACTTATCGTCCTTTTCGGAATACTCAAGATATTTCGGCATAACAATCGACTGCCTTAATTTTCCGTATCTGTTTTTGGTGCATACAGAAAGCAGATATTCATTTTTCACGGCATCAAGAATCAATCTGAAATTCTTTATATAATCCTCGTCATCAAAATTATCGCCGTCGGAATATTTGTCAAACACACAAATATCATCCTGCGTGAACAACGGTTCAACATCGGATAGGTCGGGGAAGCGAGAAAAATCATCGACAAAAAGTTTTATCCTCGGATCAAGCATAACCGCCTTCAACCATTGTTTTTGCAGTTTTGAAAGCGGCATTGACGGTTCTCTTTCTATCGGAGTTGTGCCGTCATTTTTAAGCAGCTGCCATTTTTCTTCCGCAAGTGACGATTCAACATTGTACACACTTTCTTCAAAAGCATACTTTTCGGCAATTGCTCTGATTTCATCCTTTGACACGGGATGATTGACAGCCGATTTCAAAATGTTTGCAACAGCGTTGTAGTACGCACCGTAAAGTTCGCTGAACATCATTTGCCGTCACCTCCGTCAACACCGTACATTCTGCACATTTCGTCAAAGTCACTTTTAAAATGTGCCTCAAGTGCTTTGTTTGAAACCGACAAATTCTCAATGCGGCAAATAAAAGTGCGAATCCACGGCATAAGTTCTCTTGCGTCAAACACATCGGCTGAAAACCTGCTTGTGTTCCTGTCAATTTTTTCAACAGTACCGCATCTTTTTTCACGCACCAATCTTTGGTGAATGTACGATTCATCATCATTATATCGAACCGTAAATTCGATATGTTCCATATGATGTCCCGATGAACTCTGAGCGCTGACACCCCACAAATGCCTTTGCATACTTTTAAACTTACCCCTCAGCTCATCAAAGTTTTCACACTCTCCGTCATTTTTTACGGACAGAATATTGTCCGTACGAAAAGCATTGATTCTTTTTGATTCGGGAATGTAAACCATAATATACTGTCTGCCGTTCTGCACACTTATCATCAGTTTCAGAGGAACAACCCTGACCTTTGATGCCTTTGTTTTACGCTTACCGCAGGTTTCAATTATAATATAATTTCTCTCACGCATTGCATTAAAAAGTGAGTACATAATTTCACTGTCAAGTGCGCTTGTTATGTAGTGGTGCTTAAATGCGAACACATCCTTGTGTTCATCTGTTTTGTCAAGCAGATATGAACCGACAACACCGCATGGCGAAACCTCTGAAAAGAAATCAAGCACTTCAAAATTTATCGGTGCATACATTTTTGAACGGCTGTAAAATACAGTTCTGCCGATTTTTTGACACGAAACAAGCCCCTCATTCGCATATTCTTTCAGTTTTTTACGAACGGTTGACTCGTCAAACATTCTCGGATTTTCAAAACAAGAAAGATACTCGTCAATCTTCTCGGTTATTTCAGAAAGCGACAGCGAAATTTCGGGCGAACAGAGAATGTCAAAAATAATAAAATGCAGAGTAATGTCACCGTCGGTAAAGCTTTTGGCTTTCCACGCTTTGTAAAGGGGGTTGTGGTGAGTTACACGGCTGTCAATTGAAAGAAACATATTCTTTCCGTCAGCAGTCTGACGAAATCGCATAAAATCGCCGAGCCAGCTTTCCATTCTTCTGCGCTCATCATCATAAGAACGGGCGCTTTTCTTGTTGTACTCCCACGAATACGGTTAAAATTCTTAATCAGCTCGCTGTAAGCCACATCTCCACCCTCTTTCCGTTACATCAAAATAAGTCCACATTTAGATTATGCCAAACATCATTACTTAAGCCAAACACATAGTTTTCTTAATATATTCATTGTATGCATTTTCTGCCTTTTGCTGTTTTTCTTTGTAATAAGCCATATTTTCCTCGTTTAAATCGTATACCATTCTCGTAGCCCTGTAACCGCCTGTCTGACACTTAATAAATTTGAATCTTACAAATACTTTTTGACCGCTTTCACATGTACCGATACAAATATATTTTTCACCGTTCTGATGAACAAGGTTATTGCAACTGATATTTTCGCCATAAATATCGGAATAAAAATTCACGAATTTATCATCGTTGAGTGCATCACTTTTTGTTTGATAAATTTCAGATACAATTTTAACATTCTCAACAACCGTGGACTCTCTTATTCTTGCTCTTGCTTCTGCTCTGGCTTTTATTATTTCTTCTATTCTGTGATATTCAGCAATTCCTTTTTGCATATCAAGATGTTTGCACACGGTAACTGTATTTCTGGCATCATGAAGTGCGTCATGAGATTCAAGCGGAATCTCACATAATTTTCCCATAGCACCCACAAGTGAAATCTGGCGGTTTTCTTTAGTGATCTGATCGTCAAAGATAGCCTGTATATTATAAACATTTGGAATCCACTCTGTATCTAATTTATGTATCCGCATATTATCACGAAGAACAGGGATATCGTCCGGGCCCCATGTAAAAAAGCAGAAATCATTGCCACACCATTTCTTAAAATGCTTAAAAGCAACCGAAAAGCGAAAACCATATTGAAGTTCTTCTTCTGTAATCTTTGTTATTTTTGAAACTTTTCTATGCATCCTTTTGTAGTATTTAGGTGAAACCATAATTTTGAAAGTATCAATAATATCAAAATTATCATCCAACTTTACCGCACCAATCTGAATAATTTCGCCGTAAAGTTTTATCGGTTTTTTAATCATCATCTTAAAAGTAAAAGGCTGATTCCATTCCAAATCTAATACGATGTAACACATATTTTTCTCCGTTTCTTTATAACAGTAATTTGAATTTTCTTTAGTATGCTTAAATGACAAAGTGAAGTTAGGGTAAATATACCCTTTTCACAACAAAAAGCCAAATAAGCGGTTTTATGAGGCTTTTAATAGGATATATACCCTG
>CACXYD010000180.1 GCA_902771755.1 uncultured Ruminococcus sp.
AACGGCATTACAAAGGAAGAAATTGCAGAAATCATCACTCATTCCGCATTCTATGCAGGATGGTCAAAAGCTTGGGCAGCTTTCAATATGGCAAAAGAGGTTTGGACAGAAGAATAAAGAGCAGTTGCATATATATTTCTCTTGTGATACAATTAACTGTAGTTATTTTAAATCTTAATTTTTACAAAGGGAAATATTATGAGAAAGACTAAATTTATAATCACCTTGTTAATGGCTGTTCTGTTGACTTTTTCATCAGCCTTTTGTGTAAGTGTATATGCGGCGTCTTCGCCCGATGAGGCGGTGATTTCGGGCAATTATGACGGCATTGAGCCTATTCCCACAGAAAAGCCTGAGGACAAGCCCGTAAAGCACGGCAAGGGCTTTTCAAGCGGAGATTACGCCTTGTTCTATACTCAGACAACATTCCTTGCGCTTCTTGCAGGATACCTGATTATCTTCAAAGTAAAGGGTACAAAGACAAAAGAGAAAATGCACGGAAGAAAACTTGACCGAAAGTGAAGTGGAATATGAAAATAAGTGAAATATTTTTAACTGTTCTTTTTATTTTTTCGGCACTTTCGTCTTTACTGACCCAAATACCTGTTATAAGAAATTCGATTGTATTTTTTATTCTCTTGTTAGCACAGCTTTTGTTTGTATTTATATTTCATCACAACATAAAGAAAATGAAAATATACGGTACTGTTATTACTGCGCTTGCTGTATCCAACATTATCAACGGTATTATCGCCTGGTGTTGGGCGTATCAATCAATTAACAGCATAAGCGTACCAATAAAACAGGGAACGGACATACTTGGAATTGTTATGGCAAAGGCATCATTTGGTATGTTTGCCTACCTTATTTCAGGGATTGCAATAGTTGTTTTTGCAGAATGTATTGTTTCGGTATTTATAAAATACCGAACAAAAAAGAAACAACAGCTTATTCACAACATCTAAAACAAAACGGATTGGCTCAATAAAAATGCCAATCCGTTTTATTATGTTGACACATTAAAACAGCCCGACCAAATTACGGTCGGGCTGATAATTTATGCGCTTTCAGCACTTAATTCTTTAGCTTTTTTCAAAGCAGCATCTTTTTGCTTTTTCTTCTTGATTACCTTGAGTCGGCTGAATTCCTCACGATCCTTTTCGTCAAGTGCGTCGGAAATGAACTTAACTGTTTCCTCAAAACGGGGAATCATAATGTTCTTGAGAGCGTTCGCTCTCTTCTGAGTTTTCTTGATTGAATCGGCAAGGCGGTAAACGCTGTTCTCAATCTCGGCAAGCTCAACTGTAAGGTTTTTAACTTCGGTAAATTTTGTATAAACCTTATCAATTGCCGAATTTGTTGTGCGCAGACCGTAGTGTAGGTAGTGATGGTCTTCTTGTCCCTCAATAGTGAGAATCGGAATTTCAACACCCATAACACTTCTTGAATCAAGCTTTAAGCCGTTCTCATAGGGAATAGCGTTAGTAATATCTTCACAAAAGCCGTTGGTAACATTTGCCGTTTGAAGTGCTGTGTAAGCCTCTGCATAAGCGTCATCAATTTTCTGCTGGATTGCGTTTGCATGGTCGATAAGCGTCATCATTTCTCTGATGAGAATGTTACGCTTTCTGTCCAACAGTTCATAGCCGTTTTTGGCGAGTGCAAGGGATTTCTTAGTATTCATAAGATTACCCTTGGTAGGTACTGCCTGTACTGCCATAAATGCTCACACTCCTTTCTTCAAACGATTATTTGTCACCCTTATAGTACTGATCAAGTAAAGCATCGTCAACACGGTCAAGTTCTGCTCTCGGCAATGTTGAAAGCAATTCCCAACCAAGGTCAAGACTCTGTTCAATACTTCTGTTTTCATTAAAGCCCTGATTAACGAACTTTGATTCAAACAATCTGCCAAACTCAATGTACTTCTTATCAGTAGGAGAAAGCTCCTCTTCACCGATAACAGATGCAAGCGATCTTGCGTCAATTACCTTTGCATAAGAAGCAAAAAGCTGGTTTGCAAGAGGCTGGTGATCGGCTCTTGTATAACCCTCACCGATACCGTCCTTCATAAGACGGGAAAGGGAAGGAAGAACATTAACAGGCGGATACAGTCCTTGTCCTTGAAGTGAACGGTCAAGAACAATCTGTCCCTCTGTAATGTAACCTGTAAGGTCGGGGATAGGATGAGTAATATCGTCGTTAGGCATTGTCAAAATCGGAATCTGTGTAACAGAACCGCTGTGACCTTTAATCATACCTGCACGCTCATAAAGTGATGCAAGGTCAGAATAAAGATAGCCTGGGTAACCCTTTCTGCCCGGAATTTCACCTTTTGATGAAGAGAACTCACGAAGAGCCTCGGCATAAGATGTCATATCGGTCATAATAACGAGAATGTGCATATCAAGCTCAAATGCAAGATATTCAGCAATTGTAAGAGCACATCTCGGTGTAAGAGTTCTTTCAATGATAGGATCGTTTGAAAGGTTCAAAAGCATTACAACTCTTGAAAGTACGCCGCTTTCTTCAAAGCTCTTCTTAAAGTATTCTGCAACATCTTTTTGAACACCCATTGCGGCAAATACAACACCGAAGTTAGAGCTGTTTGCACCGCTGATTTTAGCCTGTCTTACAATCTGAACGGCAAGGTCATTATGTTTCATACCTGAGCCGGAGAAGATAGGCAGCTTCTGACCTCTGATAAGAGTCATAAGCGTATCAATGGTTGAAATACCTGTGTTGATGTAGTTTTTAGGATAAACACGGGAAACAGGGTTGATAGGAGTACCGTTGATATTAGCCTTTTTAACAGGGAAAATATCTCCGAGTCCGTCAATAGGTTTGCCCGCACCGTCAAGTACACGGCCGATAATTTCAGGGGAAAGAGGCATCTCCATAGGATGACCTGTAAGTCTTGTTCTTGTGTTTTTAAGGCTGATTCTTCTTGTACCCTCAAAAACCTGAACAACTATTCTTTCGCCCTCAATCTGAACGACACGACCCTGACGCATTGTACCGTTATCAAGACGAATGTCAACAATTTCCTCGTTGGAAACGCCCTTAACACCGTCCATAACTATAAGAGAGCCGTTAATTTCTTTAACGCCTACATAATCTATAATCATTATTGCGTTCCCTCCTTATTAAGAAATTGCA
>CACXYD010000181.1 GCA_902771755.1 uncultured Ruminococcus sp.
CTTAAAGGTGTTGAAATTGCCTTCTCGGTTTCAATTCTTGCGATCATATTTGCTGTTTTCCTTGGAATATTAACGATCTTCCTGTCCGTTTCTTCTGCTGCAGGACGCGCCTCACGCATTTCTCCGATAGAAGCTATACGCAGCAATAAGGATGTAAAGATCAGGAAAAAGAATAAGGAAAAAAGCTATAAGACACCGAAGCTCATTTCAAAGCTTTTCGGTATGGGCGCTATCAAACAGCAGGAAAAAATTGATATGGTAATCAACCTTGAGCAATGGGACAGCTCTAAGGTTTATGACAGAATGGGACTTGACAACGAGTATATGAAGATTCTCGGTGTTGAAGTGCCGACTCTCACAATTCCCGTAAAGCCCGGCCGTAACCTTGCCGTAATCATCGAGGTTGCCGCCATGAATAACAGACAGAAGAAAATGGGCTACAATGCCGCAAGAGAACTTCTCAAAAACCTCGGAATGGCTGTTGAAGATCTTCCGCCGTCACCAAAGGTTATTGTTGACACATGGGAATAGTTCCGCTTTGTAACGGAATACAGGGAACAGAAATTCCATATTCTAAACTAACAACGGAGGGTAATTTAATGGACACTACCGATATTATATATAACTGTGCTCAAAAGCTTGATTGTGATGCAAGACGATTTGAACCGATGAGCAGACACACTTCATTTAAAATCGGCGGAAAAGCAGATGTTTACATAAAGGTGACAAATCTTTCTCAGCTGATGAAAATTTTAAAGGAATGCGATGCCTGCAAGGAGAAGTATCTTCTCCTCGGCAACGGCAGTAATGTTCTTGTTCCCGATGAGGGAATCCACGGCACAGTTCTCCGTCTTGACGGTGATTTAAGAAATATTTCATTAATTGACGATACAACAATCTACTGCGGTGCAGGTGCGGCTCTGGGAAGTCTTTGCAAGTTTGCCCAGAAGTGCGGACTTTCAGGACTTGAATTTGCATGGGGAATTCCCGGAACAGTCGGCGGTGCTGTGTTTATGAACGCAGGCGCATACGGCGGTGAAATGAAAGATGTTGTTTACAGCGTTTCTCATATCACAAAGAACGGTGACATCGGCAGAACAGAGGCTGAAAACCTTGAGTTCGGCGACAGAACAAGCGTTTACCGCAAAAACGATTGTATAATCACAGGTGCGGTATTCAAGCTTAAAAAAGATGATCCCGAAGAAATTCAGAACAGAATGAATGACTATATGAACCGCCGTTCAACAAAACAGCCGCTTGAATATCCGAGTGCAGGCAGTGTGTTCAAAAGACCTGAAGGTGCATTTGCCGGTGCGCTCATTGAGCAATGCGGACTCAAGGGCAAGACAGTCGGCGGTGCTCAGGTCAGCGAAAAGCACGCTGGATTTATTATCAACAAATCAAAGGCTACGGCAAATGATGTAAAACAGCTTGTATCTGAAATTCAGAAAACTGTTGAAAGCGAAACAGGCTACAAGCTTGAATGTGAACTTATTTTTCTTTAAAGCAAAAAAGGTGTAATTTTATGGAATTTGTAATCATTACAGGAATGTCGGGCGCAGGCAAAACAGGCGCTCTGCATGTACTTGAAGACATCGGCTACTATTGTGTTGACAATCTTCCGTCAAGTTTGCTGTCAACACTTTACAAACTTTGCCTCAAATCTGAAGATGATTCAATGAAAAGGGTTGCAGTTGTTGTCGATGTAAGAGGTAACGAAAAATTTGAGGAAATGTGTTCCCAGATTGAACGCTTTAAAAGACACTATGAAAATGTAAAAGTGTTGTTCTTTGACGCAATGACGGACAGGCTTGTTGTTCGCTATAAGGAAACAAGAAGAAGACACCCTCTTTCCGAAAAACTTAAAGACGGCTCTGTACTTTCTGCCGTTGAGCTTGAGAGAGAACTTCTTTTGCCTGTTAAAAGAATAGCCGATTACAACATTGACACTACATATATGTCGAACAAACAGCTTCGTGAGCGAATTATGTCAATGTTTATGGAGGATACTTCTCAGGGCATTACACTCACATTCATGTCGTTTGGTTTCAAATACGGAATTCCGCTTGAGGCAGACCTCATTATGGATGTTCGCTGTCTGCCGAATCCTTTTTACATTCCCGAACTAAAGCATCTTACGGGACTTGACAAAAAGGTGCGTGACTATGTTCTTGAAAGTGACGAAACAACCGAATTCTTAAAGCGACTTTTGAGTATGCTCGATTTTTCCGTACCGCTTTATCTCAAAGAGGGCAAGAGCGAACTTGTTGTCGGCATCGGTTGCACAGGCGGTAAGCACAGGAGCGTTACAATCGCAATGCAGCTTAACGACCACTTTCACGAAAAAGGCTACAAGTGTGTTATTCAGCACAGAGATATTGACAGGTAAGGTGCAGAGATGTCATTTTCCTCGGATGTAAAAAAAGAAATTTGTTCGGTTGAACAGTTTGACCGTGAGGCTCTCAAAGCGGAGCTTTACGGAATGCTTTTGTTCAGCAGAAATTTTTCTCCGAACAAAATAACCTTCACAACAGAAAGTAATTATGCGGGAAACCGCCTTATATTTCTTTTACAGAATTTATATATGCCGATAATTGAAAAACAATCGGCTCTACGAACAAAATCAAGCGACAGCCACCTTTACAAAATAATTGTGGTTGACGAAAACGATTGCAAGCGTATTTTTGAAGATTTCGGTCATATGGACGGTCAGATTACTCTGCGCGTCAACAGGGCGAATCTTTCAAGCGAAGAACTTTCGCAATCATTTTTGCGTGGCGTTTTTCTGAGTTGCGGTTCGGTATCCGATCCCATGAAAAGCTATCACCTTGAATTTTGCGTTCCGCACAAAAATCTTTCTCAGGATTTGTGCAAGATTCTTTCCGAAATAACCGAATGTACGCTTACTCCCAAAACGGTTGTCCGCAGCGGCAGTTACATTGTCTATTTTAAAGAGAGCGAACAGATTTGCGATTTGCTCACATACATAGGCGCTCCGATAAGAGCAATGGAAATCATGGGTACAAAGGCAATAAAACAGGTTCGCAACAATGTAAACCGCAGAATTAACGGTGAGGTTGCGAACATCGGAAAAATTGCAACGGCATCGGCAAAACAGCTTGATGCAATCGAACATATCAAAAAGA
>CACXYD010000182.1 GCA_902771755.1 uncultured Ruminococcus sp.
AACAACGCTCTTTTATAAGTTCATTACGACTATTATATTTCAATTTGTAACCAAATTTCTGAAAAAATTTCATTTTTTTAAATTTATTTACAAAAAACCCTTGTTTTTTTTCCTTTTAAGTATTATAATAACATCACAATGTTTTTAAAGAATTTTAAAAAAGAATTAAAACGATTTGGGAGAGAGTAGAAATGAGATTAAGAAAGCAGGAACTTGGAGACAGAAACCTCGTAGGAAGCAGAGTTGAAGCTGTAAGAAAGCAGAAGGGCATGAAACAAAAGGAACTTCTTGCTCAGTTACAGGTCAACGGTGTTGATATGAACGCATCAGGTCTTTCAAAGCTTGAAGGTCAGATTCGTTTTGTAACCGATGTTGAGCTTGTTGCTCTTGCTGATATCCTTGAAGTGTCTGTTGACTACCTTCTCGGAAGAGAAAACTGATTGTTTTCAACCGAATCTTTAAATTGCACCGTAGAATTTTCTGCGGTGCTTTTATTTTTTTGCCGACAAATGTTGACAAACTGATTTTTTGATATTATAATCATAACAGTGTTATGAAACGGTGTTATGAATCATAAATAAACTTCGTTCCGTATTTATAACCACAACTAAGGAGTGTTTCGATTGGCAAAGCAAATTGAAGGTGTTTACGAAAACATAATAGCCTGTGCCACAAAAGAATTTCTGAACAAAGGCTATGCCGATGCCTCTTTGCGAACAATTGCCGCCGAAGCACACACAACAACAGGTTCGATTTACACACGATTCGGCGACAAAGAGGGACTTTTTGAGGCTATTGTAGGCAAACACTACAACAAAGTAATGGATATGTACAAAGCCGCTCAAAATGAATTTGCAAACCTTCCTGCCGAATCGCAACCCGACAATATGGCAAGTATATCTGGCGACTGTATGTATGACGCACTTCTGTATTGCTATGACAATCTTGATATTTTCAAGCTCATCCTGTTAAAATCCGAAGGAACAAAGTTTTCTCACATGATAGATGAAATGGTTGAAATTGAGGCTGAGGCAACTCATAAATACCTTAATGTTCTTAAAAAACTCGGTAAACCGTCACCAAAAATTGACACCAAACTTGAGCATATGATTATTACAGGTATGTTCAATACCTATTTTGAACTAATCATCCACGAAATGCCAATTGACGATGCAACGCTTTATCTTAAAGAGATGCGTGCGTTCTACACGGCAGGCTGGATGAAAATAATGGGGCAGAATTAAGCCCTATTATTTTTGAACACCAGTTAGCAATAACTAACCTAATGCGAATGATAATCGAAAGCGACTGCAGCGTTTTCGTATCAGATATAATTTATACACTTGGAGGAGGTCTATTCTTGAAAAAGCAATCAAATTTATCAAGACTTATGTCCTACGCAGGAAATCACAAATACTTTACTTATGCTTCTTGGATTCTTTCGGGAATAAGTGCTGTATTTGCACTTGTACCATTTTATTATCTATGGAAGATTATCAAAGAAGTTCTTGAAGTAATGCCTGATTTTTCAAAGGCAACAAGCCTTGTACATAACGGTTGGATGGCGGTAATTTTTGCCGCTGCTGCATTTCTTATCTATGTTGCAGGACTTTTATGTTCACACAAAGCCGCTTTTCGTGTTCAGACAAATCTGCGAAAAGACATGATGCACCACATCATCAAGTTACCTCTTGGTACTCTTGAGGCACTCGGCAGCGGTAAAGTACGAAAGACGGTCAACGAATGTTCAGAATCAACTGAAACATATCTTGCTCATCAGCTCCCCGATATGGTAAATGCCTACATAACACCTATCGGACTTCTGTTTATGTTATTTTTCTTTGACTGGAGATTCGGCTTGTTCTGTCTTATTCCGATAGCACTAAGCTTTATCATTATGTTCACGCAAATGGCAGGACCAACCCTTAAAAAGAAAATGGAAGAATATCAGAATGCTCTTGAAGATATGTCTAATGAGGCTGTTGAGTATGTAAGAGGTATTCCTGTTGTAAAGACATTCGGTCAGTCTGTTTTTTCATTTCATCGTTTCAAAAAGTCTATTGACAATTACAGCACATGGGCAATTTCATACACAAAAAGTCTTATGATTCCGATGTGTATATTTACTACATTGATAAACGGAATTTTTGCATTTATTCTCATCGCAGGCATGTGGTTTACTACAGGCGGTGTGACAACCGATTTGATATTAAGCGTTATATTCTACATTATCATCACACCTGTATTGACAGTAACTATGACAAAGATTATGTTCCAGAGTGAGAACACAATGCTTGTCACAGACTCACTCAAAAGAATTGACTCAACTCTTAATCTGAAACCGCTTGAAAGCACAGACATAAAGACACCTAAAGACAATTCCGTTGTACTCAAATCGGTTTCTTACAGCTACGATAAGGAAGATAAAACCAAAAAGGCAATTGACAATGTGTCGCTTACAATAAAGCCAAATGAAACCGTAGCTTTTGTAGGACCGTCAGGCGGCGGTAAAACAACGCTTGCAAACCTTATCAGCAGATTTTTTGACGCAGATGAGGGAGAGGTACTTATCGGAAATGTAAATGTCAAGAACATCGACAAAACCGTTTTGATGAATACAGTTTCATTTGTATTCCAAAACAGCCGATTAATAAAAGGCACAATTCTTGATAATGTCAAAATGGCAAGACCTGACGCAACAAAAGAAGAAGTGCTTTCAGCCATTCACAAAGCACAATGTGATGACATAATAAAAAAATTTCCCGACGGTGTAAATACTGTAATCGGAACTCACGGCACATATCTTTCGGGCGGTGAACAGCAGAGAATCAGCATAGCAAGAGCCATACTCAAAAACGCTCCGATTCTCATTCTTGATGAGGCAACCGCATTTGCCGATCCCGATAATGAGGCAAAGGTTCAGCAGGCAATCAATGAACTTGCAAAAGACAAAACCGTTATTATGATTGCACACAGACTTTCCACCATTGCAAATGCCGATAAAATCTATGTGCTTGAAAACGGCAAGATTGTCGAATCAGGCACTAATGACGAACTCGTTAAGCAGGGTGGCATATATGCAGATATGATGAAAAATTATGTTTACTTTATGGCTCGTAAGTGGGCTGTGATGGTTGCGATG
>CACXYD010000183.1 GCA_902771755.1 uncultured Ruminococcus sp.
ACAACCGTTCTCGGCAGAGATATTTCGGGTGAAATTGTTGTTACCGACCTTGCAAAAATGCCGCACTTGCTTATTGCAGGTACAACGGGTTCAGGTAAATCGGTATGTGTAAACTCAATTCTTATGAGTATTCTCTACAAGGCAACTCCCGATGAAGTAAAGCTGTTGCTTATTGATCCAAAAATGGTTGAATTTTCAAAATACAAGGGCATTCCGCATTTGCTCATTCCTGTAGTATCCGATGCCAAAAAGGCGGCAGGTGCGCTTGCATGGGCAGTAAATGAAATGCTCCAAAGATATAAGATTTTCTCCGAATACGATTGTAAGGATATTGATTCATATAATTCTCTTATCGAAAAAAATATGAATTATATGGAGAAAAATCCACCCGTTGTAAATGAAGAAGGGGAGGAGGTTCAGCCTGTTCTTGAGGTTAACGGACTTCCCGTTGCAAAAGAAAAAATGAGCCGTGTTGTAATCGCTATTGACGAGCTTGCCGATTTGATGATGGCAGCTCCGAGTGAGGTTGAGGACTCAATCTGCCGACTTGCACAGATGGCTCGTGCCGCAGGTATGCACCTTATCCTTGCAACACAAAGACCTACCGTTAATGTAATCACAGGTCTTATCAAGGCGAATGTACCGAGCCGTATTTCACTCAAGGTTAGTTCAAACACAGACTCCCGTACAATTCTTGATACGGGCGGCGGTGAAAAGCTTATCGGTCGAGGCGACATGCTGTTCTCGCCTGTAGGCGCTCCAAAGCCTATTCGTGTTCAGGGTTGCTATGCATCCGACGAAGAAATCGAGGGTGTAACTCACTACATAAAGAAAGCGTATTCGGCTCAGTATAATTCTGAAATCGAAGAAAAAATCAAAAGAATTGCCGCAGAAGAAATTGCTCAGGGCAAAAAATCGGGTGATTCAGATTCATCATCGGACGAAGGTCTTGATGTTGACAGCAAAATGGAAGAGGCAATCAAGTGCGTAATTGATGCCGGACAGGCATCAACTTCGCTCTTGCAGAGAAGGCTCAAAGTAGGCTACGCAAGAGCAGGCAGAATGATTGACGATATGGAACAAATGGGTGTTGTAGGTCCTCATCAGGGTTCAAAGCCGAGAGATGTTCTTATGACCTACAACGAATGGCTCGAACGCAGAAATGCGCTTGAAAACAGAGCCGATTAATAAAAGTAACTTAAAGGAGGGTTCAATATGGCTTTTTTACCGATGAACGCAAAAGAAATGCGTGACCGAGGTTGGGGCGAAGTCGATTTTGTATATGTTTGCGGTGACAGCTATGTTGACCACCCGTCATTCGGTGCGGCAATAATCACGAGAGTTCTCGAAGATTGCGGCTACAAGGTAGCATTCCTTGCACAACCTAACTGGAAAACCGATGACGATTTTACACAGTTCGAAAAGCCAAGACTCGGTTTTATGGTGTCGGCGGGCAACATTGACAGTATGGTTGCCCACTACACGGTTGCAAAGCGTAAAAGACATGACGATGCCTACACGGCAGGCGGTAAAAACGGCAAGCGTCCCGACAGAGCCGTCACCGTTTACTGCAACATAATCAGAAAATTATATCCCGATTCTCCGCTCATAATCGGAGGACTTGAGGCATCTCTCAGAAGATTTGCCCATTATGACTATTGGAAAAACGAGGTTATGCCCTCAATTATTTTTGACAGCAAGGCAGATTTGCTTGTGTACGGAATGGGCGAGTTGCAGACAATTGAAATTGCCAAAAGACTTTCCGAGGGCTATCCCGTTGAATCACTTTACGACATCAGAGGCATATGCTATAAAATCCGTACAGATGATTATGTGCCAAAGTCGGTTGTTGAACTTCCAAGCTATGAGCGTGTAAAAGAGGACAAGCGTGACTATGCGATTGCGTCACGCAAGGAGCTTGAGGAGGCGGATGCCGTAAGAGGCAAAACCCTCATTCAAAGACACGGAAAGTATATTCTTGTGCAGAATCCTCCAATGCATCCGCTTGATACAAAACAGCTTGATTATGTCTATTCTCTGCCTTATGAGCGTTGGCATCCAAAGTGTTATGAAAGTCTTGGCGGTGTGCCGGGTATTAACGAAGTGCTGTTTTCAATCACGCACAACCGTGGTTGCTTCGGCGCTTGTAATTTCTGCTCACTCGCTTTTCATCAGGGCAGAGCGGTAACCGTCAGAAGTGAAAAGAGTATTATTGAGGAGGCTGAAAGTTTCCTTGATAATCCACGATTCAAGGGCTATATAAGCGATGTCGGAGGCCCGACCGCAAACTTCAGACTTCCGTCCTGTGAAAAGCAGAAAAAACTCGGACTTTGCAAAAACAGAAGATGTCTTGCTCCAAAGCCATGCCCAAATATGCAGGTATCGCACACTGAATATCTTGACATTCTCCGCAAACTGAGAAATATTAAAGGTATTAAAAAGGTGTTTATCCGCAGCGGAATCCGTTTCGACTATCTTATTGAAGATGAAAATGACGAATTTTTCCGTGAACTCGTAAAGTACCACATCAGCGGTCAGCTGAGAGTTGCCCCCGAGCATTGTTCGGCGGCAGTTCTTGACAAAATGGGCAAGCCGCATATTGAAAGCTACAAGCGTTTCTGTAAGATGTTCTACGATTTTACGGGCAAGGAAAATAAAGACCAGTATGTTGTGCCGTATCTTATGAGTTCACACCCCGGTTCAACACTTTCGGATGCCGTAGAACTTGCACTTTTCTGCAAGCGTGAAAACATTCATCCAAAGCAGGTTCAGGACTTTTACCCAACCCCGGGTACAATTTCAACGAGTATGTTCTATACGGGACTTGATCCGTACACGCTCAAAGAGGTTTATGTTCCGAAGTCTGAAAATGAAAAGGCAATGCAAAGAGCATTGTTGCAGTATTTCATTCCAGAAAACAAGCCTCTTGTAATCAAAGCGCTTATCAAAGCAGGCAGACGAGATTTAATCGGTAACGATAAAAAATGTCTTGTAACTCCTATGGCGGGACAAACGCAGGGCGGTTACTCAAAACAGAACAATAACCGCAATTCGCAGAATCAGAAGGGGAGAAGCAAAAACGGCAAAGACAAGTTCGCAAAGTACAGACGAAAAAACAAGAAAAAATAAAATCTTTT
>CACXYD010000184.1 GCA_902771755.1 uncultured Ruminococcus sp.
GTTAAAACACTTTATCACATAAAAGCATAAAAGCTAAAAAGCATAAAAGTGTAAAAGCGGATGATGCTTTACAGCGTAAAAGTGCTGAAAGCTTAGGAGGAAAATTACAATGAAAAAGGCTAAAAAAATTGCAGCAGTTGCTCTTGCGGCTGCTACTATGTCACTTGCATTCGCAGGATGCGGCGGTTCTGCAGAAAGTTCAAAAGCAGATAATTCAAGCACAGACGGTAAGGTTTACAATATCGGTATCTGTCAGCTTGTTCAGCATGAGGCTCTTGATGCCGCAACAAAAGGATTTAAAGATTATCTCACAGAAAAACTCGGTGCAGACAATGTAAAGTTTGATGAGCAGAACGCTCAGGGCGATTCAGCAACCTGTGCAACAATCTGTAACCAGTTTGTTTCTTCAAACTATGACCTTATCCTCGGCAACGGTACTGCCGCACTTCAGGCAGCATACACAGCAACACCGAACATTCCGATTCTCGGTACTTCAATCACCGACTACGGCACAGCACTTGATAAGTCTGATTGGAACGGTGTTTCGGGTATGAATGTTTCAGGTACAACAGACCTTGCTCCGCTTGATCAGCAGGCAGCTATGCTCAAGGAACTTTTCCCTGATGCAAAGAAAGTCGGCATTCTTTACTGCTCAGCTGAGGCTAACTCAAAATATCAGAGCGACACAATCACTCCTTACTTCAAGGATGCAGGCTATACAGTAAAATCATATTCTTTCGCAGATTCAAACGATGTTGCCGCAGTTGCAAAGACTGCTTGTGACGAAAGCGATGTTCTTTACATCCCAACAGATAACACAGCAGCATCTAACACAGGTATCATCGACAATGTTGCCACAGCCGCAAAAACTCCTATAGTTGCCGGTGAAGAAGGCATCTGCAAAGGCTGCGGTGTTGCAACACTTTCAATCAGCTATGAAGAACTCGGCAGAAAAACAGGCGAAATGGCTTACAACATTCTCGTAAAGGGTGAGGACATCACAAAGATGAAGGTTGAGGCTGCTCCGAATGTAACAAAAGAGTACATCAAAGATCGTTGTGACACATACGGAATCAAAGTTCCCGATGATTACACAGCAATCAAAGCAGAATAATTCATATTCGGAAAAATAATATTGGCAGGGGTGCCGTGAAAGCGACACCCCGATATTTTATGTATAGGTGGTTTTTATGGATTTTTTAGCTAACTACTTCGGTTCTCTTAATCCTATGAGCTTTTTATCCGCACTTCCGGGTAATATTGCTCAGGGTATAATCTGGGGACTTATGGGACTCGGTGTATTTCTCACCTTTAAACTTTTGAACTTTGCCGACCTCAGCGTTGACGGTTCATTTGCAACAGGCGGTGCAGTAACCGCAGTAATGCTCATCAACGGCTGTCCCGTATGGGCAACAATCATCGTAGCAATTCTCGCAGGTCTTGCGGCAGGTCTTGTAACAGGACTTCTTCACACACTTCTCGGAATTCCCGACATTCTCGCAGGTATCCTCACGCAGATTGCTCTTTATTCAATTAACCTGAATATTATGGGAAAATCAAACCTCCCAATTAGCTACAGAAATTATACACTCGTTGTTTCTGCAAGTAATATAAATATGGCAATTCTCGTAGGTCTTGGAATTTGTGCCATTATAATTGCCGCAATGTATTGGTATTTCGGTACAGAACAGGGTTCAACAATCCGCTCGACAGGTTCAAATCCTGCAATGAGTAAGGCACAGGGTATTAATATCAACTTTACAAAAGTAATTGCTCTTGCACTTTCAAACGGACTTGTTGCACTTTCGGGTTCACTTTTTGCTCAGTATCAGGGCTTTGCAGATATCAATATGGGCAGAGGCGCAATCGTAATCGGTCTTGCCGCTGTAATCATCGGCGAAGTTCTCGGCGAGGCAATTTTCCGCAAGCACATGAACTTCATCATCAGAATGTTGTTCGTAATTGTCGGCGGTATCCTTTACTATATCGCAATGGGTATTGTTCTCTGGCTCAAGATGCCGACAGACGATACAAAGCTCTTCACGGCAATTATCGTAGCAATCTTCCTTGCAGTTCCGTATCTCCAGAAAAAGAGAAAGACTTCATTCAAGAAAGTTGCAAAAATGAATGCTAAAAACGCACAGAAGGAGGGTTAAAAATGCTTGAAATCAAGAATGTATGGAAAACCTTTAATAAAGGCACAGTAAACGAAAAGCAGGCACTCTGCGGAGTTAATCTCACCCTCAATGACGGCGATTTTTGTACGGTAATCGGCGGTAACGGTGCAGGCAAGTCAACAACACTCAACGCAATTGCAGGTGTGTGGCCTGTTGACTGCGGTCAGATTCTCATTGACGGCAAGGATATTTCCGCATTGCCCGAGCATAAAAGAGCGCCGTACCTCGGCAGAGTATTTCAGGACCCGATGACAGGCACGGTAGCCGATATGGAAATTATAGAAAACCTCGCAATTGCCGCAAGACGAGGCAAAAAAAGAGGACTTTCGTGGGGCGTAAAGGCTGACGAAAGACTCCGTTACCGTCAGATGCTTGCAGAGTTCGACCTCGGACTTGAGGACAGAATGTCCTCAAAAGTAGGACTTCTCTCTGGCGGTCAGCGTCAGGCAATAACACTCCTTATGGCAACGATCAAAAAGCCAAAGCTTCTCCTGCTTGACGAGCACACAGCCGCTCTTGATCCGAAAACAGCCGCAAAGGTGCTTGAACTTTCCGACAAAATCATTGCCGAAAACAACCTTACGGCACTTATGGTAACTCATAATAT
This sequence comes from uncultured Ruminococcus sp., assembly GCA_902771755.1. Lineage (GTDB taxonomy): Bacteria > Bacillota > Clostridia > Oscillospirales > Acutalibacteraceae > Ruminococcoides. Next base: position 2,785 of record CACXYD010000184.1, read on the forward strand.
GCACGATGCAATTGTTCACGGCAACCGTCTTATTATGATGAGCGACGGCAAAATTATCCTCGATATCTCAGGCGAAGAAAAGAAAAACCTCACGGTTGAACATCTCCTCGAAATGTTTGAAAAAGCAAGCGGCTCAAAACTCGAAAACGACCGTATGCTTTTAAGCAAGGATAAATAATCAAAATTTATGAGTAAAATAAGTTATAAAAAAATCTCCAAACTGCCCGATACAACAGTTGGGCAGTTTTATTTTGTTTAATGAATATTGAATAATGAATATTGAATAGTGAATAATGAATAATTAAGGTAGTGGTGTTACACACCGC
>CACXYD010000185.1 GCA_902771755.1 uncultured Ruminococcus sp.
CGGTAAGTGCATACGGCGGAACGCTCCAGCTGTTGCCTGCAGGAACAACATCAAGGTGAGTAAGCACACTGCAGAGTTTTCCGCTGTCACCAAGAGTAATATGACCGCTCTTGTCGGTTGTTCTCTCCCCTGTCAGTCCGAAATCTTCTGCTCTTTTAAGAATAAAATTCAAGGCATTGTCGCACTCGTCATTCTTTTCACCGTCAACCGATTCAAAAGAAAGAAGTGTGTTAAGGTCCTTTAAAAGCTCGTCTTTGTAGTCAAGTATTTTGTTTCCAAACATAATAAATACCTCCGTACTTAAATGCTGATTATATCTGTATCAGTTTTTATTTTTTCTTTTCTTAACTGTTTTAACGGTTACAATAACCGCACAGTAGATTAAAAATGCACCGAGTGCGCAAAGGCTGATTTTTACGCCTGTTGAAAATCCGGGTGTTTCGTAAGTGAACACAATGTCACACTTTTCGCCCTTTGGAATTTTAACAGCCATAAAGCCGTAGTCAACCTTTTCAACATCTACCGCCTTGCCGTTAACAGTCGCCTTAAAGCCTTCGCTGTAAGGAACGCTGAAGAACAGCAGGTTATCGTCACCGTTTTTATTATTGTAAACAGCCTTAAAGCCGTTGTCTGTATATTCAAATGAAGTACAGCTGTTCAAGGCTCTGAGATTACAAACCTTTTTGTACTCCGAATTACTGTAATCAAATTTTTCCGTAATGCTGTCGTAATCTTCGGGATGTTTGCCGTACAAAAGCTTGTACTTTTCATCGTTGTAACCCGTGATATCGGAATACTTTTTCATCAGGTCACGGGGAAGAATCATTGCATAAAGCAAAGCCTCAGACTTGTGTGCATTCGCCACAAGGTCAAATTCTTCTTCGGCAATGAACTTGTCAAAGGTGTAACCCATAGGAATGTAATATTCGTTGCGGTAAATATCAAAACGGTTCTGCGTTCTGAGATATTTCCAACCCGGCATTCTTGTGTTGCCGTTTTCGTCAACGAATGAATTCAAACTTCCCGATTTACCGTCACCACGGTAATCAAAAAGATACTTACAACTCAAAAACGGGCGAAGTCCGTATGCATCAAGGTCAGGTCTTGAGGCAACATCTCTTGTAATTCCGAGTGCATCATAAAACTGCATTATTGAGGTTGAAACAGAACTCTGAAAACAGTTGATACTCTGAATCTGCCAGAACATTGCCGTGTTGTCAACACATTCGTAAAAATCACTGCGAACATCGTCAATATCGGCAATTGTAATGCCGTCACGCCTGTTTATAATATCCTCTTTGATAGTCTTTGTACTGCTGCTTGAGAAATAGCCCGTGGCGATTATAAAATATGAGGTAAACAGCGAAACGCTGAGAATACCTACAGTCAGCATAACCGTGAATCTCTTTTTGTTTCGTCTGAATTTTTTGATAATGAGAACGAACGCAAGCAGACTTAACAAAGTCATAAGAACATAGAGCCAATAGCGTTCAAAAGTTGCCTGAGCGCCGACTACGGTGTTTTCAACATCGCCGCTCTCTTCGTCCGTATAGTTCACGGGCATAAGTCCTATCAGCAGAGTTGCACCGACCGTGATTCCTGCCGACCAACGGATTGCCCTGTTCCAATCGGTTTTTCTGTTTTCAAATGCCTTGATTGTTGCGAGAACAAGCATAAGCACACCCATATAGAACCATCTTGCGTAATAAATTGAGCTGTTCATCAGCTGGAACATACTGTTCAGAACAGGCACACACGCAAATACCGCCAACACGGCAAGAAGCTTTTTGAGCCAACTTTTTTGGCAAACCTGAAAGTATGCGATAACACCCGTCATTCCGACAAGCGGTAACCATGCCGCAACAGATGCCCACCTGCAATTTGAACCCGGTGTAAACACGGGGAATGCAGGCATATCTGCAGGGAAAAACAGGCTTAAAATTATGAGCCAATACTTCTGCGGTTGGCTGTAGACAAGCGAATCCCAACCGTTCGGAAGTTCGGTAAGTCGTGGATTTCCCATTAATCCGAGGACTGACGGCAACAGTATGAATGCCGTTGCAAGGAATCCTATAATGACCTCAAGCGCAAGCAAGAGGAAATTTTTAATTTTGAATTTGTAGGTCTTTGTCAGCGTAATCATAAGAAAATAGATGATTACGAAAAGAACCTGTCCCACAAAGAAGTAGTAGTTCACAACACAGGCAGAGAATACCGCAAGTGCGAACACTATTCTTTTTTCGTCATAGATGAATGCGTCAAGTGCCGCAAGCAGGAGCGGAAACATTATCATCGGCTCGTGAAAGTGGAAAAAGAATACATTGTAGATTGAAAATCCCGAAAATGCATAAAGCAATCCACCGACAAGGGCAAAATTCTTGTTAGCCACATACCTTTTTAGATAGAGATATGCCGAAAGTGACGCACAGCCGAATTTGAGAATCAGCAAAGGACCTATAAGGTACGGCACAGCCTCACTCGGGAACGGAATCGTCAACCAAAAGAACGGACTGCCCAGAAGATAAAAACTGAAACTTGAGAGCATATCTGTTCCGAGGTCAACATTGTGCATCCAACCCATATTGCCGTTTCTTATGGCATCGTGTACAAGCTGATAGAACGGAATTTCCTGTACATTGAAATCACCGTAATAATAGAAAACACCGCCTCCCATTATGATGAACGGGAGAAAAAGTGCTGTTGCGGTTAAAATTGATATAAGAAACACACGCAAACCGAATAGCTTTTGTGTGGGGTACTTTTGCAAAATTCTGCTCGGCATAAAATCCTCCACGGAGCAAAAAGTCGGAAAAAATCTTATTTTTTCGATAATTTCTTTACTTTTAAATTATGAATAGTATAATCAGTAATATAAATGTCTTTCACCGTCATTTATTCCAAATACACCTACATAATAGATTTAAATCGGAGCAACGCTCTGCTTTGCTTGCAAGGAGCAGAGGACACTCACATTCAGATTACATTATAACATAATACGATACAAATTGCACTAATTTTTAGCAAAAAACAGGAGAAACTACCTATGAATATTTCACATTTTTA
>CACXYD010000186.1 GCA_902771755.1 uncultured Ruminococcus sp.
CCAGGAAGGCTGGATCAACCGGATTAGAATGAGAGAGGATAAACCGAAAAAAGGGTTTAAATTAACCTTCAAAAAACGTTATCCGGTATCCGGCAGTGATATCAATGCCTCCATGGTCAAAGCCCAATCAGATGGTTTTGAGCTGTCAGACAAGAACTTGTCAAAACAGGTATGCTCACAGATTTTGTAAAGCGTGCCGACAATCAGGCTATTATGTTCAGCGGTGACGATATCGGCAGTGACAAAACTATGATGCTCACCTTGCTTTATGTTCTTATCATTGTATTCGGCTTTATTTTTGCAATCACAAGCCGTGACACTATTGAACACGAGGCATCCGTTATCGGAACACTCAGAGCATCGGGCTACACAAGGGGAGAGCTTACAAGACATTACCTGGTTGTTCCCACACTTGTAACTTTTGTTGCGGCTGTTGTCGGCAACATTCTCGGCTACACCGTGATGAAAGATGTGGTTATGAGCATTTACTACCACAGCTACAGTCTGCCGCCTTATCAGACTTTGTGGAACGGCAATGCGTTCATACTCACAACGGTGATTCCGTGCATTATAATTACACTCATCAACCTGTTCGTAATTGCAAAGGCATTGAGATTGCCACCGCTCCAATTCCTCAGACATGACTTCCATATGAAGAAAAAGAAAAAGTCGGCAAAACTTCCTAATTTCAGATTTCTTACCCGTTTCCGTCTGAGAATTATTCTCCAGAACATTCCGTCATACATAATTATGGTGTTCGGAATTATGTTCGCAGGTTTGCTGTTATTCTTCGGACTTGCACTCAATCCGTTGCTTTCAAACTACAAAACGGAAGTTGTAAACAACATGATTTGCGATTATCAGTATGTTCTGAAAGCTCCTGTTGAAACAAGCAATAATGCGGCTGAAAAATTCTGCATGACAACGCTTTATGAGTCAAATGACGAAGAAATTTCAGCCTATGGTATTGAGGAGGATTCGGAGTATCTGTCAAAGGTTAATGTTCCTAAGAAGAAAAATGAAGTTGTCGCATCACAGGGCTATCTCGAAAAATACAGCCTTAAAGTAGGCGACAAGGTTACTTTAAAGGATAAGTACGGCGAGAACAAATACACATTCAAAATTGTCGGCAGTTACTACTATCCTGCGTCACTTTGTGTGTTTATGACAAACGATAACTTTAACGATATTTTCGATAAGGATGACGGATACTTTACAGGCTATTTCAGCAACGAAAAACTTAAAGATATTGACGACAAGTATATTGCAACAACAATCACTCAGAAAGACCTTACAACCGTAACGGATCAGCTTGACGATTCAATGGGTATGTCATTCACACTTCTTGTAGGTTTCTCGGTTCTGATTTACATTATCCTCATGTATCTGCTTTCAAAGCTTGTTATTGAAAAGAACGAGCAGAATATTTCAATGCTGAAGATTCTCGGCTATTCAAACAGAGAGGCGAGCAAGCTGTATAACCGTGCAACCACGGTTGTGACAATAGGTGCAATCCTTGTGAGTGTTCCGCTGATTTACTATGTTTTTGCAGGCTTGTACCACTACTTTATGTTTGAAATGAAGGGTTGGTTGCCGTATGTTGTACCGTGGTATGTATTTGTTGAAATGGCAGTAATCGGCATTATCTGCTATGCAATTATATACTTTATTCTTCAAAAGAAAATTAATAAAATCAAACTCTCACAGGCTTTAAAGAGTGACGATTAAAATTAAAAAATAATAAGGAGAGATAAATATGGAGTATGTTTTTTACGGATTGCTTGCCGTGGCATTCATTGTGTTTGTAATTCTCGTAATCAGAAGTTACAAGAAAAAGCTTGCAAGCGGATGTTGCGGTGCGAGTGACGAAAGCATTAAGAAAAACAAGGTTACAGATAAGGATAAGTCACATTATCCCTACAAAAAAACTCTTGTTGTTGACGGAATGGTCTGCAAAAATTGTTCCACAAGAGTAGAAAATGCGCTCAATTCACTTGACGGTGTGTGGGCAGACGCTGATGTTTCCTCCGGCAAGGTTACAGTCAGAATGAAAAATGAAATTGGGGATAAAGTCCTCAAAAAGACAGTTAACGATATAGGCGCATACACCGTTATGAAGGTGGAATAAGGCCTTTTAGGAGGAGAGAGGCAACCTTATGGCAGTATTGCAGAAAATTGATAACCCATACGGTATGATACAAACTGTTGAACACGGCGAATCATTCAGTATCTACCGTTCACAGGACAACACGGGTGATTGCGAGGTCACCGTGTATCCCGTGTTTCCAGGCATTGAGCTTGTGTATTATGATGTGCATATGCAAAGTTGTGACATCGACCTTGCCAAGGGCAGAAAAATGCTCATCATCACCCATTGTCAGGAGGGCAGAATCGAGTTTGAATACAAAAACGGCGAATATCTTTACCTTGCATCGGGTGATTTGTCGATACAAAAGAACACGGAGAATATCCGACACAGGTATTGTCCGCTAAGCCACTATCACGGTGTTTCGGTTGCAATTGATATGAATCGTGTGCCAAGGTGTTTTTCGTGTATTCTTGATGATGTTTTTGTCAGCCCCGAAGAACTTGAAATGAAATTCTGTTCTGAAAAGCCGTACACAATTATGCGTGAAAACATAAGCATTGAACATATTTTTTCGGAACTCTATTCTGTTCCCGAAAATATCCGAAAGGGTTATCACAAGGTTAAAGTGCTTGAACTTCTTTTGTTCTTGAGCGGTCTTGAATACAAAGGGGAGAGCGAAGAAAGGCGATATTTTTCACGCTCACAGGTTACAGCCGCAAAAGAGGCGAAAGAGTATCTGCTTGCGCATCTTGACGAACATATCACAATTACGGAGCTTGCCGATATGCTCGGCATATCTCCGACATCTCTCAAAATCTGTTTTAAGGGAGTTTACGGTGATACGATTAACGGTTACATAACGAACTATAAAATGCAAAAAGCCGCCGCACTTTTGAAAAACACGGACAAGAGTGTGCTTGAAATTGCGGGAATTGTCGGCTACAACAACGGCAGTAAGTTTGCCGGAGC
>CACXYD010000187.1 GCA_902771755.1 uncultured Ruminococcus sp.
TGTCAGCAGTAAATAGAAAAAAGGATACCCGAGTGGGTATCCTTTTTTCTATGGCGCGCCGGAAGAGACTCGAACTCCCGACCTTCTGATTCGTAGTCATAAATCGAAACAGATTACAATTTGTAATCTGTTGACTTTGCGCGTAATGGAAAACGTAGAATAACAGATAATCCTACTGCACACTGTTCAAAAGCAAATATAATAAGTATCATAAAAATATACGACATTGTTTTACTACTATTAACAATATTTGCTTGTATTCGATGTGCAGTTTCTTTTTCAATAGAAAAATGTGATAAAACTTCACGTTTAGACATAATTCGACTTTGTGAATATGCTATAATTCGCAATAGTAAACGAGGTGTATGCAGTGAAAAGTTTTGAATATATTGCCGATATTTGGCTTAAAAGCGAGCTTTTCGGCAAACAATACTCTTATAGAAAAGGGTTAGAAAAAGATGTTGAACATCTTGTAGCATACTTTGGAAATAGAAATTGTGAGGATATCAAAGGAATGGACGTTGATCGTTTTATTCAATATGAATCTGAACACTTAAATCCAAACACAGGAAAACCCTTTTCAAAGCGACTAATGAAGGCTCATTTATCAGCTGGCTTAAATATTTATGAATACGCATTAGAGAATGAGCTGATAGATTGTCGCAACCCATTTATAAGAAAAAAGAAAAAAATCCCCAAAAGCGCTCCGGTACAGCAACGTACTCCTATAGATAAGGATCAAAAGGATTTGGTTTGCAGAGTATATCATAGGGCGCAGATTGCAGCTATTATAATGTTATACTGCGGATTAAGACGCGGTGAGATCATTCCGCTTGAATGGACTGACATAGATTTCATTAATAAAAAAATAGCTGTTACAAAATCCGTTGAAAGAGTTGACGGTAATAATTTTCAAGTAAAAGCTCATACGAAGAATGGTAAAGACAGATACATATCTATTCCCGATAATATTATTTCACTTTTAAAACTGGGAAAATTTCAATCAAAAGGAAACAAACTAATATTTCCACAAAAATGTGGTAAGATGCACACTATTTCTTCTTGGCAATCAACTTGGGAAAGCTATCAAAAAATGCTGAATTACGAGTTTTATTGTCAAGAAATGAAAAAGTTAGGTCGTGTACCAAAAGATTATCATGCTCCGACCGGTATTCCACAGTTGTTGCAACACTTCACTCCTCATCAATTAAGACACACATACTGCACAATGCTTTATCACGCAGGTATAGACGCATTAAGAGCATCAAAGCTCATGGGTCATTCAAATGTACAGATTACTTTAGATATTTACACACATCTTGAACAGAAATATAAAACTATTGATATTACACCATTTAATGATTATGTAAGGAATGATATTACAAGTTTGGTAATTCCAATCAGAAATATAGTTTAACCGATTGCTTGTTTTCTTGTAGTCGGTTAATTTTTTATATATTACATTGGACAATTTGTCCATCAAACCGTTGAATCAAAGGCTATCCGAAATCTTTTTCAATCGGATAGCCTTAGTTTTTTGAAAGGATTAGATTAAATGGAAAAGAACAAAAAACCAACGATCATCTGCATTGCCAATGAAAAAGGCGGTGTGGCGAAAACAACCTCGGCTATCAACATCGCGGCAGGACTATCTGTCAAAGGGAAAAACGTGCTGCTTGTGGACATTGACAGCCAAACTCATTTGACAAATTGGCTTGACTTCACCTTTGACGGCAAGCCGACGATTGCGGAGCTGATTTATCAGACGGTAGCACAGTTCCCTATCAATCATGCCGACTTCATCCGGCACAACGAGAAACTCAACCTCGATTATATTCCCGCGACGCCGATGCTCGCGGGAGCCGTCACAACACTTCACGCCGATCAAACGGACGAAACAACGGTGTTTACCCGTATTTTCTCCGACGTTTTCTTTACCGAATATGACTACATCATTATAGATTGCTGTCCGTCGCTTGACCTCCGTATTACCAACGCGGTTATCTGCTCTGATATTCTGCTGATTACGGTGCAGGCTGATCCGATTCCCTATCAGGGAACCGATAAGATGCTTAAAACCCTGCTGCGTATGAAGCCGACAGCCAATATCGGCGAGGACGTGCTGATATTGCCGACAATGGCAATGAATATTCAGGTCAGCAAGGCGGTGTTGGAAGCGATTTACGCAAGCTATGGCAATATGGTTCTTCCGGCGATACCGTTCAGAGCTTCGGTAAAAAATTCCTCTGCCGAGAAAACTGTGTTAGTTAAAAGACGCTCTGACGATGTAGGCAAAGCTTATATGAATGTCGTAGATGCGTTGATTGGAGGTGAACATAATGGCTGAGATTGAAAGAAAGTATAAATGTAACTGCAAGGAAGTGAGTATTACCCATAACGGCAGCTCCTATCTTGTAATTTGCGGCAAGCACATTAACGGCGCTTACTGTGCCTTTCCAAAGTTGAATATTGCCGTAGAGTTATCAGGTTATGACGGTGATTATGGCTATAACGAAAAGAAACTGCGCCTTGCCTTTACCGACAAAGAGGATTGCTTAGGCAATGATCCGGAAACCTTATGCGCACTCGCACATTCTATAACCAACATAATTCGGGAACTTCCTGATGTATTGCCGTTTTAATGAGGGGGTGTAACTATGCCGAGATTTAATATCAAGGCGCAGGCTATTCCGACGGTAGCAAGTGCCTATGCCGATGTAATCGGTACTACCGACAATCAAATTGTCGAAATCAAAAATGATCTGATTATCGAGGATAACAACCAACGATTCAAAATTCACGATGAAACCATAGAACAACTCGCAGAACGCATTGCAAAGGATGGACAGTTAAGCCCCTGTATTGTTGCTCCGCTTCTCAATGGTAAATATGAGCTTATCGACGGCAGACACCGCCGCAGAGCAGTTATCAAGGCAGGATTGCCAACTACAATAT
>CACXYD010000188.1 GCA_902771755.1 uncultured Ruminococcus sp.
TTGTAGAACCAATATTTACGGATGAACAAACATATTCGGTTTCGCTCAAAGCCTGTGGAATGCTCTCAATAAGAGCGTAGTCTCCGCTTGCAAAACCCTTCTGTACAAGAGCGGAATAACCGCCGATGAAGTTTACTCCGAGTTCCTTTGCAGCTTTGTCAAGAGTGTGGGCAAACTTGACAACATTCTTGCTCTGGCACGGAGCGGCTACCATACCGATAGGGGTAACTGAAATTCTTTTATGGATAATCGGAATACCAAATTCCTTCTGGATGTCTTCACCTGTTTTAACAAGGTCTTTAGCGCTGCGACAGATTTTGTCGTAAACCTTTGTGCAAGCCTTGTCAATGTCCTCGTCAATGCAGTCGAGTAATGAAATACCCATTGTAATTGTTCTTACATCAAGGTTTTCATTGTCTATCATATTTATGGTTTCAAGTATATCTCTTGTTTCTAACATATTATGTATATCCTTTCAATTCGGTATCACAGATTAAATTCTGTGCATGCTGTTAAAGATGTCCTCGTGCATAACATGAACCTTTGTGTTTGTTGATTCGCCGACAGCCTTAAGGTTTGCCTGAAGCTGCTCAAATCCTATGTTGGACTTGTCAATTTCAACAAGCATAATCATTGCAAACATATCCTGAAGAACACTCTGTGTTACTTCTACAATATTAACATCAGCCTTTGAACAGGCCTCTGAAACTTTTGCAAGGATTCCAACGCTGTCTTTACCGATTACTGTGATAACTGCCTTCATTTTTTACCTCCTGCTTATGCAGATTTTCGTTGGAATTCTGCATAAAACTACTTTTCTTTATTTGTGCATATTATATAACTATTTTTTAATAAAGTAAAGTGCAATATTGAAAAAATTTTTTTCATATGTTATCATCTTTTTTGTGAGGTGTTTTACTAATGAAAATATGTGATATTCATACCCATTCAAGCAACTCTTTTGATGCTGAAAATACAGTTGAAGAAATGTGCGAAAGTGCCTATAATAAGGGACTTTTTGCACTTGCAATCACCGACCACTGCGAAGCCCCCGAGATTTTACTCGGCTCTGAAAGTGAGTACGGAGATTTTAGCGAATTAATTCCAAAATCGAATTATAAAACTTCGATTATGCAAGATAGGTACAAGAGAAAAATCAAAATACTGAGAGGTATTGAACTCGGTGAACCAATGCACAATGCCGAATGTACAAAAAAAGCACTTTGTTTTGGTGATTTTGACATAATAATCGCATCGGTGCATAACCTGAGAAATAAACCTGATTTTTATTATATGGATTTCAAAAAGGAAGATACCAAAACAATTCTTGATATGTACTTTGATGAACTTCTTGAAACCGCCTCTTTTGACAGTTTTTGCACTCTTGCACATCTTACATATCCGTTAAGATATATTAAGCGTGATACAGGTGTTATTCCGAGCCTTTCACCGTACAGAGATAAGATTGACCTTATCTACGAAACACTTATCAAAAATGACAAGGCTCTCGAAATTAATGTTTCGGGGTTGTTTAAAGGACTCGGTGAAACTCTCCCTGCATTTGATGAGATTAAACGCTATCACGACCTTGGAGGTAAGTATATAACCGTCGGAAGTGACGCACATAATATAAATGATGTAGGCAGAGATATTGAAAAGGGCATAGAGCTTGCTTTTAAAGCCGGATTCAAATCATACTATATATACGAAAACCGTTGTCCATATGAAATTACAATTGAATAACAAAGAATTGCAATAGTTCTTAAAAAAGCAAACAGAGGATTTCACAACGCTATGATGTGAAATCCTCTTTGATTTTCTAAATCCAATATTCAACTGCAGCACATTATACTGCACTTTTCTGAAAATTGCAATAGCTTTTTACAAAGTTTTTGCAAGATTTTTTATGTAATCCTTCAATAAATCCTTGGTTTCGGGGTGTTCAAGTCCAATTTCTATCTGAGCCTGCAAGATTCCGAATTTATTGCCCATATCATATCTCTTGCCCTCAAACTCAACGGCTGTCATTCCTTTTGTTATTGCAATCTCTCTCATTGCGTCTGTAAGCTGAATTTCTCCGCCGATTCCGGGTTTTGTATTTTCGAGAATTTCAAAAATTTCAGCAGGAAGAACACATCTGTCAAGGATTGAATAAAGCGAAAGAACTTCCTCGGGAGTTTGCGGCTTTTCCTTCATATCAGTGCAAGCAAAAACATTGTCATGCATATGTTCAACTTTGAGTGAACCGTACTTGTGAATGTCTTTAGCATCAACCTTTTTAACACCTACAACACCCTCACCATACTCACCGTAATGGTCGATAAGCTGCTTGATTGCCGGAACTTTGCCTGTAATAACACCGTCACCGTACAGTACGGCAAAAGGTTCATTGCCTACAAAAGATTTTGCTTTAAGAACTGCGTGACCAAGACCTTTCATTTCTTTCTGTCTGATAAAAGAAATGTTTGCAAGGTTTGAAATATTTCTGACTGTTTCAAGAAATTCTGTTTTGCCGCTCTTTTCAAGCAGACTCTCAAGCTCGGGAGAGGCATCAAAATGATCCTCCATAAGTCCTTTGCCACGGTTTGTGATGATGAGAATATCTGTAATTCCTGCCGCAACAGCCTCCTCAACTATGAACTGAATAGTTGGCTTGTCAACGATAGGATACATTTCTTTCGGCATACTTTTTGTTGCGGGAAGAACTCGTGTTCCAAGTCCTGCCGCCGGGATAACCGCCTTTGTTATACGCATAATATTCCTTCTTTCTCATTAATTTCATTATATTTCAGAATTCTTGTTGTTTTACATAAAGAACATCGGCAGATAATTGACAACAAGCAAAGCAAAAGCTACAGAGATAGCAATCGGGAGATTTACTCCGCCTTTTGTTTCAAGCGCCTCATTCACAAGGTCTTTATCTGTTGTACTTTTTATCTTTTTGATTTTC
>CACXYD010000189.1 GCA_902771755.1 uncultured Ruminococcus sp.
CTTGTCAAGCTCATATTTGTTTTTACCGCCCTTTGAAATTTCGATTACGGCATAAAACTTGTCTTTTGTAATTCTCTTTGGAGAAATGTCGTGCCAAATGTTCATAATTTCTGTCACCCTTCTTAACCTTATTTTTTGTATATCCTGTAATACCCTGTGAATCATTATGCTGTAGTTTAATTATAAGAAACCTGTCAAACTTTGTCAAGGAATTTTTGTAATTTCAATCAAAATAATTCAAAATAAATAATTCTCGGTCATAATTATTCAAAAATTATGACCGAGTTTGATTATTTATTACTTTCTCACATTTTCAACAATGACTTTTACAAACTGAATTATAAATGTCGGAATGAATGCGAGGAGGGCTATAAAGCCTGCCTGTGCGCCTGTGAGTGCGGCAACGCTGAAAAGCGGCTGCATAAACGGAACGAACAATACAAATGCAAGCAGAAATGTTCCGATAAAGAAAGCACCTATGCTTGCCATATTTGAAAAGAGTCCGAGTTTAAAGATTGAATGTGTACTTCTGCAGTTGAAGCCGTGGAAAAGTCTTGCAAGTGTAAGTGTTGAGAATGCCATTGTGCTTGCAACGGCAGGGCTTGTCTGAAGTCCGATGTAGAATGCAATGAGCGTTACAACGGCAATTAAAGCGCCCTGTCCGAGCATAAGAGCAGAAAAGCTCTTTGAAAGGATTCCTTGTTTCGGATCACGGGGTTTCTGTCTGAGCAAGTCTTTTTCGGGCTTTTCCATACCGATTGCAATTGCGGGGAGTGAGTCTGTGAGAAGGTTGATGAACAGAAGGTGAACCGCCTCAAACGGTACGGGCAGAGCCATAATTGAACAGAACAACACGGCAAAAATGCCTGCCATATTACCCGAAAGCAAGAAAAGAATTGCGTTTTTGATGTTGCGGTAAACATTTCGTCCGTTTGCAACTGCCTTGATAATTGTGGCAAAGTTGTCGTCCTGAAGAATCATTGATGCGGCATCTTTTGAAACTTCTGTACCTGTGATACCCATTGCAACACCGATATCCGCTTTTTTGAGAGCAGGAGCATCGTTTACGCCGTCACCTGTCATGGAAACAATGTTTCCTTTTCTCTGCCAAGCCTCAACGATTCTGATTTTATTTTCGGGAGAAACTCGTGCATAAACAGAAATTCTCTCGATTTTTTCGTCAAGCTCCTTATCGCTCATTGCGTCAAGTTCAAGACCTGTAACTGCGATGTCACCGTCATTGAAAATACCAATTTGCTTTGCGATTGCACTTGCTGTGATTTTGTGGTCACCCGTAATCATAACAGGCTTGATTCCTGCACGGATTGCATCTGCAACAGCCTGTTTTGACTCCTCCCTCGGAGGATCTATCATTGAAACGAGTCCGATGAATGTGTAATCTTTCTCTGTGTCAACTGTGAGAGCCTCATCGGATTCCTTATATGCAAAGGTAAGAACACGGAGTCCCTGTTCGGAATATTCACGGTTTACTCTTGAAATCTCAGCCTTATCTTCATCGGTAATCGGACGAATGCCGTCTTTTGTTGCGATGTTTACACAACGGTCAAGAATTGAATCAAGCGCACCCTTTGTGAGAATATGGTTCACACCGTGCATTTTGTACTTTGTACTCATCATCTTTCTGTCTGAGTCAAACGGAACTTCTTCAACTCTTGTAAGACCGTCACGGAGTACATTTTCATCAAGTCCGATATGTCGGAATGTTTCAAGCAAGGCATATTCTGTGGGATCGCCTATTCCCTTGCCGTCAACAATGCTTGAATCGTTATTGAGAACCATATCGTAAAGGAGATGACGGTGGCTTTCAATATTGAGGTCAAGCTGATCTTCAAGAATACTTTCGCCGTTTACATAGATTTTCTGAACGGTCATTTTGTTCTGTGTGAGAGTACCCGTTTTATCGGAACAAATTACTGACACACAACCGAGGCTTTCAACAGCCTTCAAATCCTTGATAATGGCATTTTCTTTTGCCATTTTCTGAGTACCCATTGCCTGAACAATTGTAACAATTGAGCCGAGTGCCTCAGGAATTGCGGCTACTGCAAGTGCAACGGCAAACATAAGAGAGTCGAGAACGGACATTCCGTTGAGCATACTGAGTCCGAAAACTACTACACAGATTGCCATAATGATAACGGCAAGTCGGCTTGAGAATTTGTCAAGGCTGAGCTGGAGGGGAGTTTTCTTGCTCTTTGCCTGATTCATAAGTGTTGCAATTTTACCGATTTCAGTGTTCATGCCTGTTTCGGTAACGACAACGATTGCTCTGCCGTAGGTTACAAGGCTACCCGAAAAGACCATATTAGTGCGGTCTGCAAGCGGAACTTCCTTGTCAATCACTTCGGCACTTTTGTCAATATTTGTTGATTCACCCGTGAGTGAACTCTCGTTTACCTGTAAAGAATAGTTATTGATTATTCTTCCGTCTGCAACAACAAGGTCGCCTGCCTCAAGCACAACAATGTCGCCGGGGACAATGTTTTCGGAATCAATTTCAATTTTTCTTCCGTCACGGATTACCTTTGCCGAGGGTGACGAAAGTGATTTAAGGCTTTCAAGCGACTTTTCTGCCTTGACATGCTGAACCGTGCCGAGAATAGCGTTGAGTGTGATTACCGCAAAAATTACGATTGTGCTTTCAACACTTCCCGAAAACATTGAGATGATTGCCGCAATGATAAGGATAATTACCATGAGGTCGGCAAACTGACTTAAAAATACCTGAAAAACGGATTTCTTTTTGCTTTCTTCAAGCACATTTTTTCCGTGTTTTTCAAGAAGGCTGTCAGCCTGTTGTGAAGAAAGTCCTTCACTTGTGACACCGAGGTTGTCAAGAGTTTCGCTCTCGGTCAACTGATACCAATTTTTCATAATTTTCTCCTCCGTTCGGATTGCAGAATGCAGACAAACC
>CACXYD010000190.1 GCA_902771755.1 uncultured Ruminococcus sp.
ATGGTTTATCTAAAGCTGGTAAGCAAATATAAAGGCGACGAGATCAAACGGAAAAATGTTTACTTTTTCGTTCGCGACATAGGCAAACTGGTAAACATGGAAGAAATTGACCTGATCGTTAGTTTTTCCAACCCCTTTGAATCCCATTATTGCGCCAGCCTTCTGGCGGAAAAACATGGCATTCCGTGGATCGCCTATTATCTGGATCCGTATTTTTCCAATGCAACGTATGATAAACGGGACCTGTTGAAACGAAAAAATACGGAAGCCAAACGATTAGCCTATGCTTCTAAGGTATTATTGACCTATCCGATCAATGAAGACTATCGGAGACTGGGCATCGACTTTCGTGACAAAGTCGTGATGACGGAGATGCCGGGCATAACTGCCAACGATACCCCGGAAACCGAAAAGAATCCGATGGCTCCTGTAAAAACAGGCGATAAATGCAGCTGTTATTTTGTAGGGAACCTGTATAAAGATATCCGGACACCGGATGCTGCGATTCAGGCGTTTTCATTACTTACGGAGGAAGCGGACCTGTTTTTTGTGGGCGAGACCTACCGTTTCTTACAGGACAAAATGAACGGTCCTCTACATAACGTGCATTTTCTGGGAAGGAAAAGCAAAGAGGAAGTGGCGCAAATCTATAAAGAGGCCGATATTCTGGTGAATATCGGCAACGCCATCGACAAGAATAACATTCTCGTTGCACTGCGGGCTGACAACTGGGAAAACATTCAATGGTCTGATGCCGGCATCACCAACAATTACAACTGGTTCTCCTTCAAAGACGACATGGACGAAATTATCAAAATGAACGGTACAGGTGACGGCGAACTCAAAAAATTTGTAAAAGCGGCGGACAAGTTTTCTGCACTCATAAAATGTATTGAAGAAATAAAAATGGGCAACAGCGAGTTTTCAAAGGCAAAAGAGGCCACCGAAAAATCAATTCACGATATGAATATGCCTGAAAACGAGGTATTTGAAAAAGAGTTCCTTCCGTCCTTCTATTTGTCACTTGACGAACAGGATTGACAGTTACCGACAAATAAATCAGTATTTTTTCGACAGAATTTTCACTAAAAGACAGGACTTAATTCTAATTTAGCATTAAAAGAAATTCTCGTATGGTATAATAAACTATACTTATGTATTGTGTGCTTTTTACCCGATTGGAGGAGTAATATGCCAAATTACGAAAAGAACAGTCAGAAAAGCAATTTTGTTGACATAAGCTCAAATAAGCAGGTCAAAAAATTATACAACAAAAAAGGCAGACTCAAAAGAATCCTTTGTCTTGTGTTTTCAATAATTTTCCTGTTGGGCGGCGGCGGAATGCTTTACTACTATTCGTTCCTTGATACTCTCAACTTCAAGGATCTTGACGACACAAACACCAACAACACAGCAGCAACCAACTCATCGGTTGCACCGCTTGAGGGCGACACAACAAATCTTTCGCTTTCAGAGGGTGAACTTCTGCAGAACTCAAAAGAGCTTAACATTATGCTCTTTGGTGAGGACAACTCAAACGGCGATGAATACGGCAGAAGTGATACAATGATTATGATGACCATTGATAACAACCACAAAAAGCTTAAACTGACATCATTCCAGCGTGACACCTTTGTTTATATTCCGGGTTACGGATATGACAAGCTCAACTCATCTTATAACTACGGCGGAGCAAAGCTTTCAATTCAGACAATTGAGGCAAACTTCGGCATCAAGGTTGACCGTTATGCGGTTGTTGACTTTGACAGCTTTAAGAAGATTATCGACACCCTCGGCGGTGTTGATATGGAAGTTACTCAGGACGAAATTGACTACATCAACTATCAGATGTACAAGAACAATCAGGCTGACACAAGAACAACTATCACAGACGCACCCGGTACTGTTCATCTCAACGGTCAGGAGGCTCTTTGGTATGCTCGAAACAGAGGTCTTAGAAAGGGCGAGGACGGCAACGAAATCGGTCTTGACGGTGACGACTGGGACAGAACTTCAAGACAGAGAAAGCTTCTTGAAACTTTGTTCACAAGTATGAAAAGTGCAGACCTCGGTCAGATTGTTTCAATTGTAAGCTCTGTCGGTCCTCTTGTAACAACAAACCTCAAGAAGGACGAAATTACAGCGCTTGTTTCTCACGCTCTCACCTATCTTTCCTATGATGTAAAGCAGTATTATGTTCCTGAAGAAGGACTTTGGTACTACGATGACAATACCGAAACTTGGAACGGTACAATTACATCGACAATCAAGATTTCAGACCTTGATGCACAGAGAAAGAAGTTTGCAAGCTTTGTTTTTGAAGAATTGTTCACAGGCAACACTTCATCAAAAGCAACAACTTCCGCATCAAATTAAATATGAAACAAAACGCAGACAGCCCATTATCGGCTGTCTGTTTTGCTATGTGCCACAGCTTTCAATTCGTGAAGACAGGTTAATTAAATGAAAAATTGAAAATGTAAAATGGAAAATTGCGGTCGAGAAGATAGTTTGTTTAAATACAAAACATATTACACCCGAGCGTTACATTGCGATTTTCTGTACAAACCGAGCCGTAGGGGCGGATATTATCCGCCCGCCCTGATGAATTTTTTTGTTCAATAAATATGTTTTGATGTGATGAAAATAATGTATTGTCTGTAGGGGCGTTCATTGGACGCCCGCCTTGATGATATCATATGTTTAAACACATAGATTCTGATATTATGAAAATTCCGTATTCATTTGTAACGGCGAACACGGTTCGCCGCTACAATATAACAACCACATTGCACATAAAACAAAAAATGCATCAGAACCTTATTTGGAGTGTCCCCTGTCAAGTGGACAGATGAAATAACAAAAATATATAGTTGAAAGATTCCACCTACCAGTTGGTATGGTGGAATCTTTTTATGCGA
>CACXYD010000191.1 GCA_902771755.1 uncultured Ruminococcus sp.
AAACGGACATTTGCCGAACGCACAGAATACAATTGCAGCGGCACATAAAATATCAATAGGTATATTTACAATGAAAGGCAGGGGAGGGAGAAGTGCTATAAGACTTTGCGCTCCTCCCAAAAGTGATGCAAGCAGCATTTTCTTAAATGAAGTGTTTATGCAAAGTGCCTTTTTGGTGCATAAAATAAGTATAAAGTCAATGAAAACATTCACCGTCAGCAGTACATCTATGTAGACAGATTTCATTTTACTCCCCCCTGTGAAATGCTGTTTTAATAACATTTACATCAAATTTATTACCTTTGCTTATTATCTCACAAGCGGAAAATAATAATTGTCAAAATATGGTCAGGAGGAAAATTATTGATTGCAGGATTAATAATCGGATTGTTTATAGGCGGATTTGTCGGTGTAAGCGTAATGTGTCTTTTATATTACACAAGGGACTGACAAAAGAAAGCGTGCAGTTTAACTCAGACTGCACGCTTTTTGTATGTTTTTATTGTATTTTGATTATGATTTAAGGTTTCTTGTGCCGAGGAAGAGGATTGCAAGCATTCCCGAACCTACATGAGTACCGATTACAGGGCCGATATCTGTCATGACAACTTCCTTGCACTTGCCTTTGATTGCCTTTTTAAGTTCTTCTGCACCTTCGGGATTGTCCGCATGGGCAACCATAACAACGCTGTCTTTGAGGTTTTCGGCATCTCTTTCAAGGTGCTTTACAAGAGCAGGAACAACATTGCTCTTGCCTCTGATTTTTGCAACATTGATAAGATGACCTTCATCGTCAACGCTGATGAGCGGCTTAATCTGCAAAGCTTTGCCGAATGTTGCGGAAACAGCAGAAATTCTTCCGCCTCTCTTGAGCTGATCAAGGTCCTCAACAACAAACCAATGACAAACTTTTATACGGGTTTCTTCAATGTATTCTTTGAGTTCGTCAATTGTAGCGCCTTCGCTGTATTTTCTGCCTGCAAGGTAGATGAGAAGTCCAAGACCTGCCGAATCGCAAAGAGAATCAATTGCAATAATCTTTCTGTCGGGATAAACTTCCTGCAAATCTTTTACAGCCATCATACAGGTGTTGTATGTTCCGCTCAAGCCTGTTGAAATGCCTGTGTAAATGATATCCTTGCCGGCTTTAAGGTAGTTTTCAAAGCTCTTGTAAAAGCTGTCGTAGTTAATCTGTGTTGTCTTTGAGTCAATACCCTCTTTAAGCTTGCTGTAGAATTCCGAAAGGCTCATCATTCTACAATCGGGGTAGTGAAGATAGGACTTGTCCTCCATATGAAATTCCATCGGAAGAACTTCAACGCCGATTTCGTTAACAAGCTCCTGTGTAAGGTCGCAGGAGGCATCTGTCATAAATACATAATTCATAATTATCGCTCCTTTTCTGCGAAAATATTATGTTTCAATTCTAACAAATTATGATATAAATGTCAATGAATATAATGCCCGTTCCTTTTCATATATATATGTATATTAAGGACAGCACTCGGAGGGGTTATATGAATTGCAGATTTACCGATTTAAGGCATAAGGAAGTAATAAGTGCCTGTGACGGAACAAGGATAGGTTTTATAGATGATGTTATTGTCGATACCAAGTGCGCAACTGTTGTGTCGATTGTTATTTTCGGCAGGCCGGGATTCTTCGGTTTGGTGGGAAAATGTCAGGATTACATAATTCCGTGGGAGAAAATTGATCTCATAGGAGAGGACACCGTAATCA
Organism: uncultured Ruminococcus sp.; assembly: GCA_902771755.1. Lineage (GTDB taxonomy): Bacteria > Bacillota > Clostridia > Oscillospirales > Acutalibacteraceae > Ruminococcoides. Next base: position 1,741 of record CACXYD010000191.1, read on the forward strand.
TCAGTTGTCAGACTCCAAAGCCTGTAAAAAAGCCGAAAAAGCCTCGTTTTGGGGCTAAATTTTGAATTTTTTCAAATTTTCGCATTAAGGCAAAATAGCCTAAGAAATATTCGCTAAATTATGCATAATGCACAAATCATTATTTTTTTAAGAAATTAAAATTGAGTAAGTAACATTTTGATTACAATTGTTACAATTTATCTTCCCTTGTCAAACTTGCAATTTTCAAAAGTTTGTGCTTTAATACAATTGCAATTGTGTGTTTGATAAAATTTTACGACTAAAGGACTTGGCACATTTTCAAACAGATAACTACATCTTGTATACATGTCTGCTTTTGATAGCAGTTATAGTAGTTACCTTAATGTGCAAAAATCACAGGGAGGATAAATTTTTGAGAGCGACAAACTATAAACACTACGGATGTGACAACAATTCGGAGAGTCCAAAGAGAACTCGCAAACCCGAAAAGAAGTCAAAACGCAAAGGCTTTAAGGCTTTGTCCTATGCTATTGCAGTATCTCTGGCGGCAGCTGCTCTTGTTGTTCCGACAACAACTCTTGCGCCCGATGTAGATGCTTTTGAAGACAGCCGTGCTGCTTCACTTGCAGTCGGTAACATCAACGATTTTTCACTCGTTATCACAGATAACTGTGTTGAAGAAACAACTGCTCCCGTAACCCAAGAGATTACAACATCCGCAGCGACTACACAGAAAACAACTGAACAGGAAACTAAATCTGCAAAAACTGCAAAGAAGAAAACTGAAAGTTCACAGGCTTCCAAAAAGGCTGAAAGCTCAAAGTCAGAGCCTTCGGAGTCCGAGGTTTCAAGCCGGACTTCACAGAGCTATACAAGCTATGTTGACAGTTCATCGGACAACAGCAGTTCCGCATCTAATTCATCGGATTACGGCTACACAGATAACACATCAGGCTCATCAAGCTATCAGAGCGGTTATCTTGTAAGCATTAGCAATCCGGATCCGTCCTACAGCCCTTCTCCTGTTTCTCTTTCAAGCTATGACAGAGAGAAACTCGAAAGACTTGTAATGGGCGAAGGTGGTTCAATGGGTTACACAGGTTGTGCTCTTATCGCACAGTCAATCCGTGACGCAATGAACCGTTCAAACACAACATCAATTGACAGAATTATTTTCAGCACAGAGTTCTTTGCTTCTATGTCGGTTCAAGCAGCTGGCATGAAACACAGAATTACATCACAAGCATCGGTAATGTAAGATTTTTTGACTTGTGGTATTAATCGGAGTTTCCGAAAACAATTTAATATTTAAGAAAATATCAGGTGTTTTTGAAAAACTTTTTCGAAAACACTTGATTTTTTTTACTTTTATGGTATAATATACGAGCAATTCGCACGCTGATGCTTGTCAGCAGGGTGGCAGATTCAAAGAATTTGCTTATTGGGCTGATAAAAACAAAGGCACAGCGGAGGTTTTAACCTAAGGAGGATTTTTATTATGGCAGTAGTTTCAATGAAACAGCTTCTTGAAGCAGGTGTTCACTTTGGTCACCAGACAAGAAGATGGAACCCTAAGATGGCTGAGTACATTTTCACTGAGCGTAACGGTATCTACATTATCGACCTTCAGAAGAGTGTAAAAAAGCTTGAAGAGGCTTACAACTTTGTTCGTGAGCTTTCAGCAGAAGGCAAGAGCGTTCTCTTTGTCGGTACAAAGAAGCAGGCTCAGGATTCTGTTAAAGAAGAGGCAGAGCGTGCAGGCGCTTACTATGTAAACGCAAGATGGCTCGGCGGTATGCTCACAAACTTTGCAACAATCAGAAGAAGAATTGCTCGTTTAAAGCAGCTCCGTGCTATGCAGGAAGACGGCACATTTGATCTTCTCCCAAAGAAGGAAGTTATTAAGCTCAACCTCGAAATCGAGAAGCTTGAGAAGTTCATGGGCGGTATCAAGGATATGACAGAGATGCCGGGCGCACTCTTCATCGTTGATCCAAGAAAAGAAAGAATTGCCGTTTCAGAGGCAAAGAAGCTCAATATCCCGATCGTTGCTATCGTAGATACAAACTGCGATCCTGATGAGATCGACTATGTAATCCCCGGTAATGATGATGCTATCCGTGCAGTTAAGCTCATCGCTGGCAAGATGGCTGATGCTGTTATCGAAGCTCACCAGGGTGAGGACTTCGCTCCCGTTGCTGAGGCTGAGGAGCTCGAGGAGCCTGCAGAGGCTGAGTCTATCGAAGAGATCGCTGCTTCCGAGGAAGCTTGATCCCGTTATCAT
>CACXYD010000192.1 GCA_902771755.1 uncultured Ruminococcus sp.
CGAATGATGCGGCACTTCCGAGGGTGATACCCATGATTGCACCTGCAACCGAGAACGAAACGATTGTCTGGTAAGCCTCGGTCTGATTTGCAATGTAAAGTCCGAAAACCGTACCTGACTCAGCATAAGAATTCATGCCGAGGTGTGCAATGATATAAGCAAGAAACGCACCGATAAAGAGCTTGATTGTTGCTTCGATAATCTCTGAAATGGCAGTCGGCAACATATTACGCTGACCTTCATAGTATCCTCGGTAAATTGAAACAAGGCAACCGAAGAATACCGTTGGAGAAAGGCAGAGCATACCGAGCAATGAATACGGTGACTCGATAACCTGAACATAGATAAAGCTTGCACCGACAAGAATTGCAAATGACAGAATGCCGACAATAACGAAGAAAGGAATTGAAACCTTGTGAATCTGTTTTACATCGTTAAATCGTTTCTGTGCCGTACTTTCAGATACAAGTCTTGAAATTGCAATCGGCAGACCGCCCGTTGCAACTGTAAAAATTACGACAAAAATTTCATAGGCATTACTGTAAAGACCAAGGCCGAAAGATGCAAAATTGACGGTTTCTGTTCCGCCTGCAACAGCCTGTTCAAAAGAAACACCTGAGAAAATGCCTGTGAGAATAACCTTGTCAAGGAGTCCGAAAACCTTGACAATTACCATACTTAAAGTAAGGATTGCCGCACCTTTGACAAAGGTCTGAGAAGCGTCTTTCTCAGCATTTGCAACGGCATTGTATTTTTTAGTTTTTAATTTAGACAAAAATAATCACCCATTAATAAAAAATCAAAGTTCAAAGTCCTCATCAGTATCGTCAATCTTGATACCGCAGATGTTGCAGAATACAGAATTTTTAGGAATAACAGCATTGCATCCGGGACATCTTCTCTGATCTTTTGCCACGGCAATATGTTCGTTTACAACCTCAAGATTATCTTTTAAATCGGAAATTTCCGAAACGATAAGCTTAATCTGCTGTGAATTGTCTGTTCCGTGAATCTCCGACTTGTATGTAAGCGCACCGAGTTCACGAAGTTTTTTGTTGATGTCGCCTCTGATTTCAGCGGCAGTAATCTTGTGTTTTGAAACATCATAAACTGTTGACGCTTTCTGCGAAACAGCAGATGCGCAGGCTTTTGCATTGACAACTACATCGTCAAAAATTTCATCAAATTTTCCCATATTGATCCGACCTTTCTTAAAATTTTCTCATTAGAGAAACGCATTATGAACAAGAATTCTGTTTTGTTCAATATATGACAATTTTACCTCTGTTTGCAATCGCATATGTCGTATTATAACACCGTTGACAGCATTAATCAACTGTGTTATTGACCATAAAACTGCATTATTCCTGACTTTCTTTGAATAAGTTCATCAAAACGGTCAATGTATTCGTACGGATATTTGAAATTGAATATTCTTTCGAGATAATCGGGATTGTTTCGCTTAAGTTTTGTAACACCGCCCGAACCGCATGCAAGGATTGTGTGGGTTTCGTCCATGACATAAACATTGTAAAGGCTCTCAAAGCCTTTCTTTGACCAACCGACATTTTCAAGATTGCCGACCATTCTGCTCTGGCGGTACATATAGTACGGTATGTACTCGTTTTGTCCGAGAACATTCTGAGTGTATGCAAGCATTTCTCTTGCATCTCTCGCCTGTTTCAAATCAAGCGTTACTCCCTCGGTTGTAAGGCGGGACGCTCTTTTCATACAGAGCGTGTGAACCGTTATACATTCCGCATTCAGCTTGACGATTGAATCAAGTGAATTTTTAAAGCTTTCGGGAGTATCTGTCGGCAAACCTGCAATGAGATCTGTGTTGATATTGTCAAAACCGCATTTTCTTGCAAGTTTAAAAGCATCAAAAAACTGCTGTGCCGTATGCTTTCTGCCTATAGTTTTCAGCACCTCATCGTTTGTAGTCTGCGGATTTATGCTGATTCGGTCAACTTTATTTTCTTTTAAAGCAAAAAGCTTTGCGCTGTCGATTGTATCGGGGCGACCTGCCTCAACTGTGAATTCACGACAGGTTGACATATCAAAGCTGTTGTTTACGGTTTTAAGCACCGTGTCAAGCTGTTCGGCACTCAAAGTTGTGGGAGTGCCTCCGCCGAAATATACGGTTTCAAGCCTCAAACCAAGCTTATTTGCAATCTCAGCTGTGCGTTTGATTTCTTCGCACAAAAGCTTTGTGTACGGCTCAATCAGCTTTTTAGCCCTTTCGATTGACGCCATTACAAAAGAACAGTAACTGCACCTTGACGGACAAAAAGGGATTCCGACATAAAGACTGAACGATTCGGGTTTTGAAAGTTCAAGAATTTTTCGTTCGTTATGCTCGGTTTCCCTTGACAATGCTATTTTTTCATTGCTGACAAAGAAGTCGTTTTCAAACTTTTTTACAGCCTGTTCTTCATTTGATTCTTCGGCAAGTCGTCTTAAAAGCTTTACGGGGCGAACTCCCGTAAGTATTCCCCACGGCTGTGTAAGTCCCGTAAAATCACACAGAAGTTTGTACAAAAGCTGTGCCGAAACAAGCTCGTTGTCATCAGCTGTAAGCTCTTTCGGAGCTGTTTCGGACTTATTAAAAGAGCCGATATTCACCGAAATTGTGATTTTATCCGAAACCTCCGTATAGATATACGGAGGCTGTGGTTCTGAAAAATCTCTTATTACTGTTATTTTTTCATTTGGAAAGAAAAGCCTTGTAAGATTTTCGAGTTCAAAATGAAAGTTGTGATTTTTTACATATAAATTCATATTAAAGAATCCTCATCAGCGGATTGTATTTTCTTTCGTGGTCAAGGGTTGTTGTCGGTCCGTGACCGGGGATTACACGGTAGTCGCCCTCAAGATTTTTAA
>CACXYD010000193.1 GCA_902771755.1 uncultured Ruminococcus sp.
AGAAGCCATAGATCTTCTTGGCAGTCTTATAAAAATAGTATCAGCAACAACAGAAGTTGGCTTTTTATCGTTTTTTAACATACCACCAAACCGTAACAACAAAGTTACCTACATAGATATACTAATAATTTTGTACATAAAAAGTCACGACTGCATATGCAATCGTGACCGGGTTGGTGGAGCACTCTTTTCAAAAAACAAACCCTCGGCAATTTTGCCATTCTCTTCCAATTCCGAAAGGAGTTTGTCCGTTAATGTTACAGGCTCATCACCAGAGTTGAATGTGATTGTAATTCTATCATCATACAAAAAGATTTTATTGACAAACACATTCACAAGTAGCTTTCGATATTTTATATCATTGATATTTCCCTTTTTTAGACTTGTCAAAAAGAAGATTATATCAGCTTCAGACAGCGACAAAAACAATCTTTCTTCTTTATCAATTTGTTTTTGTATCTCTTTATGTTCTTCTTCTAAGGCAGGGATTTGTTCGCCTAACGCCTTGCGGACGCTTTCAATATCGCTTTCCATTATAGCTTGAATTGTATTATTGTGCTTTCTTTCATTTTCTTTCAATGCTTTTTTCAAGCATTTCAGATTTGTGGTATCCTTTTCTCTATCCGAAACCGCAATAACTTCCTTTGCAATTCTTTTTATGTTTTTCTCTGTTAAGAGTTTTCTGCATTCTGCAATAACTAAATCCTCAATGTATTCTTTGTTTACCATTTTCTTATCGCAAGTTTTTGGTCTTTCCTTAGTACCATTACAAATATAGTAGCGGTAAACTTTTTTCAAGTGACCTTTTCCAGAAAAACCAGTCATCATTTTCTTGCAATGACCGCAAAACAGCTTTGTAGTTAAGATATAATCAATCTTGGCTTTTGCTCTTGCGGGCGCTCTTTTATTTGCTTCCATTCTCTTTGCAACCTTTTCAAATAGTTCATCTGAAATAATTTGAGGAATTGCATTTGGCACTTCATTTCCTTTGTGTATATAATATCCTAAGTATCTTTTGTTTTTCAACATAGTATGCAAAGAATTTTTATTAAATGAAGCTCCCGTGGAAGTCTTGGCTCCCTGTGCATTTAATCTGTTCGAGATTTCAGTTACAGTAACACCCTCAGCATACAATTCAAAAATCATTTTTACTATGGGTGCGGTATCAGGGTTGATTACAAATCTTTGATTTACTATCTTGTAGCCTAATGGAACTCCACCGCCATTATACAAACATCTTTCAGAATTGTACTTCATTCCTAATCTAATTCTCTCTGACATATCATCACTACGCATTTGAGCAGTAGCCATTTGTAACGTGCGGAAAAATCTACCCATAGAAGAATCATCAAAGTTTTCAGTTATTGATATAATTCTTTTATTGTTTTCTGTTTCAATAATGTAAGCGTTTTCAAGCGATTGAAGAACATTTCTGCCAAAGCGATCCATCGCATAAATCAGTACAACATCAAAGATATTCTTAGAGCAATCCGAAAGTAATCTTTGCAAATTCGGTCGGTCATCATTTCGCCCTGTCATAGCTTTGTCTGCGTATGTTTTTACAATGACTAATCCGTTGCGCTCTGCGTAATCTGTACATTTTTCAATCTGTTGTTCAATACTTGCTTCTCTCTGTGATGACGAACTATATCTTGCGTAAATAACAGCCCTCATAAATCAAAATTCCCTTTCATCTGCTTTTGTTATTCTTCCAAATCAAGTATTTTTCTCTCATACAAATCGCACAAGGTCTATATCCTGCGGCGACTGCGGTTGCTTCATCGGCAAAAAATACTCTGTAACGTGAATACAGACCCTTTGCAAGATAACGCTGTGCCGAGGGGCAATCTAATCTGCCGTATATTTTCAATCCGCTGTGACCGCCGATTGTTCCTTTGATTGCAGAGCAATATGTCTGTCCGTTACGGTCAATCAGCCTATACAATATCGGTTTACTCATTCTCAATCTTGATTGTAGGTATATCGCCGTCAAAATGTATCGCATAATTGTCGGGGTTGTTTGCTAAATGAAACTTGGTATTTTCATCAAGCGAAATCTCTGTGACCTCGTTATCCTCTGCAATAGCACCCAAAGGGCAGCAATCTAATTCAAGATGTGCTGTGACACCCCAATAGGCTACTTGTCGGAGAACATATACCTTGTTATTATGGATAACCGCTTTTACAGCAAATTCACCGTTGGAATAGTGAACGAATTTCTGTGCCTGCGTATCCCACACAAATACGATACCGCCTTGTCCTTGTGCAACGGTAACACAGCAGACGATATAATTATTATACACCTCAGCATTGAAATACTCAATATCGGACAGTTCATCTTCCGATATATTTTTCCAGATTCCTTTGAGCATATCAAGAGTGATTGCCTGATGTGTTCCGTTGACGGAAATATCAAGAAGGGTATCACCCTTGCCGATTGAAATTGTAATAGCTGAATTTGACATATTAGCCCTCTACAATATGAAGATATTTATAAATCGTCGGATAGGATAACTCACAGAGCCTTGAAAACTCAGCCTTGTTAATCTCGCCTTTCTTGTACTTCGGATAATGTTTGTAGAACACACTCGGAATATCCTCGGCGGTGGTCGTAGGTCTCCCTATCTTTCTGCCCTTTGCCTTTGCGTTCTGCATACCGCTTTTCACACGCTGGCTAATCATATTCCGTTCTAACTCGCTGAACACGCCCATCATTTTCAGCATACCCTCTGTCATAGGGTCAAGTTCTTTGGTGCAGTCAACAACGAATGTTCCCAACACCAATTTTATATGTCTGTCTTTGGCAAATTCGATTATCTCACATAGTTGTTTGGTGCTTCGGGTAATTCTACTTACTTCGGTAGAAATAATCGT
>CACXYD010000194.1 GCA_902771755.1 uncultured Ruminococcus sp.
CAATGACAACTGTGTGACAAAAACAAGAATGTTTTCGGAATTTTTGGATTTTTTCTTTTGTAGTGGCGAACACTGTTTGCCACTATATCATAACAATTGTTTTGTTAGATTTATCAAATTTGTTTTTAAATATCATTTCTGCCATTACTCACGGGAGAACGAGGTTCTCCCCTACAAGATAGCATTAACTTTGCGATATTTATATAGTTCATTTCTACCATAATGTTTGTGTCTTTACTTGGCGGGCGTCCAATGAACGCCCCTACCGATTTGCGACATTTATAAAATTACATCTGTCAAATGTTTTGAGGTATTACTTGCGGGCGGATGATATCCGCCCATACAAATTTACATCAACTTCCGTACAACAAAAATTGCACCAATACCTTATGGGCATTGATGCAATTTCTTTTGTTACTATTTTCTATCTGTATGAACGAAAAATCATTCTGCCGACTTGATGATTACTGTTGACTGTGGCGGTACTGAGATTTTGCCGTCTTTGAGTTCGGTATGTTTTGAACTGCTTTCGGGAATGAGATCTGCACGAAGGGTTGCATTCTTAATCATATCGTCCGTGATTGTAAGCTCCTTGGTGTCATTCTTGCTGAAGTTGTGAATGATGAGGAGTTTTGAGTTTTCGTACTCAACATAGTAAGCGCCGACTGCCTTGTCGTCAAAGCCCTGTGTGCCTACAATTGTACCTCTTGCAATTTCGGGATTCTGATTTTTGATTGTGATAATTCTGCGATAGTAGTTGAGGAGAGAATCTTTGTCGGCAAGCTGTTGCTTTACACCGCCGTTAGTCGGAGCCTCTGCCTCCTCACCGATGCCGTTTACAAAAATATCGGGAAGGTTGTCGCTGTCAAAAATCATCTGTGTTCTGTAAGCCGCATCATTTGTGGTGTTCGGAGCTTTAATGCCGATTTCCTCGCCATAATAAATGAACGGGTTGCCCGGTGCAAGCATATAAACTGCGGCGGCAAGTTTCTGCGAAGAAAGTCCCTGAGCCTCGAGTGCGTTTCCGCTACGAACCTGATCGTGGTTTGAAAGGAACATTGCGTTGATAGCATCGGGGTTTGACTCTGCCATTTTGTTATCGTAGTTCATAATTTTTTTGACAGTAGCCGCACCGCCCTGTGCAATGATGTTACTGATGATTGTACCTGTTGAAGTTGAGAATTTGAACGCAAACTGACTGTCGATGCCCGACTTGTAAAGTTCCTGAATGTCGGAATCATCGCTCCAATTCTCACCAACCATATAAACATCGTCCTTCATGCCCTTGCAGGTGTCATAGAACCACTTGAGAAATTCTGTTCCGTCAGTTTCTTTATTTGTATAGTATTTGCAGGCGTCAAGTCTGAAACCGTCAACTCCACGGTCAAGCCAGAATTTTGCAATTTTTGTAAATTCTTTTCTTGTTTTTTCAGAATTGAGATTCCATTCGGGCATATCCTGTGAGAAGTTTGCCTCACAAGCATAGCCGTTTTCAAGATTGATAACCTGTGTGTCGCTGTCAAAATATGATGCTTTGTGAATTTCAAAATACTCAGCGTTGCCGTCAAGCTTATTCTCGGCAACCTCCTCAACAGCCTTTGTAAAGAGCGGATTTTTTGAAGATGCGTGATTCAAAACAAGGTCAAGAATTACATTTATGCCACGCTTGTGACACTCCTCAATAAGCTGATCAAAATCATCGAGTGTGCCGAAGTCGGGATCGATATTGTAATAATCTTCAACATCATACTTATGATATGACTTTGACGGCATAATCGGGGTGAGCCAGATTGCGTCAACACCGAGGTCATCGCCTGAGTTAGGATCGCCGTCATTAAGGTAGTCAAGCTGTGAGATGATACCCTGAAGGTCGCCTGTTTCGTCATCGTTTGAATCGCAGAAAGAGTTTACGAAAATTTCGTAGTAGTTTCTGTATTTATCGGTTGATGCGGTTGCCTTGATGCCTTCAATCGGATCGGCAACTTTGGCAGTATTGCCGTCAGAAGAATCCGACTTTGATGACGAGGAATCGGAACAACCTGTAAGCACACAACCCGCAAGCATTGCACCGGCAAGAAGAATGGAAAGAATTTTTTTCATAGTATCCTCCGTAAAATTAAACGGGCGGCAGCCTGTGACTGCCGCCCGTGAGAGCTTTTATATATTGGGATTAACCCTTTACGCCGCCGGCTGTTACACCTTCAACATAATACTTCTGCATCTTGAGGAAGAGAAGTGTAATCGGAACAGCAACAACAACAGAACCTGCAAGGAACTGCTTGTAGTATGTGTTCTTAAAGTCCTGCTGAATCATAAGCTGAAGACCGATAGCAACAGTATAGTTGTCACGAGCATCACCCATGATAATCTTAGCAAGAATGAAGTCTGTCCACGGTCCGATGAATGAAGTAAGAACCGTGTAAACAACAATCGGCTTTGACATAGGAAGAATAATCTTCCAGAAAATCTGGTTCTTGGTAGCACCGTCAATGGTTGCCGCCTCATCAAGAGCTCTTGGAATTGTATCGAAGAAACCCTTTGAAATCTGGAAGCCAAGACCTGCACCGCAGCTGTAGCAGATTACAAGAGCAACGAGTGTCTGTGTGAGGCCCATTGCCTTGAGGAGGTAGTAAATAGCGATCATTGTCATGAAGCCCGGGAACATACCGAGAATCATACCAACATTCATAAACTTTTTACGAGCCTTAAATCTGAGTCGGCTGAATGCGTAGCTGACCATAAGAACTGAAATTGTAGAAATTACGCAGCTGAAGCAAGCAACGATGAATGTGTTAAGGAACCATCTTGGGAAGTTAAGGCTTGCTGAACCGCCTGCACCTGTAAACAGGTCAATGTAGTTCTG
>CACXYD010000195.1 GCA_902771755.1 uncultured Ruminococcus sp.
CAGCTTATGTATGTTATCCTGTGTAAAAGGTTTTCTGAAAAGTCAGCTGAAAGCGCAGTTAATATAACCGCTCTGATAATTCTTTTTCCGTTAACGGTACTCGGCTTTGTGGTCTTGCTTAATTCAAAATATAATTTTTCGCTGTTGTTTGTGTGTGCATATCTCATTGCGTCACTTATATTCAGAAACAACAGATATTACTGACGGAGGTTTTTATGGTCAGCAAAGAAGTTGAAAAATTACTTTTAAAGGTTCAAAAGCCGGGCAGATATGTCGGCGGTGAACTCAACGAAGTAATCAAAGACAAAAAGAAAGTTGATTGCAGATTTGCTTTCTGCTTTCCCGATACTTACGAAGTAGGTATGTCACATCTCGGAATGAAGATTCTTTACAGCCTTTTTAACGCTGTGCCGTACATCTGGTGCGAAAGAGTTTTTGCTCCATGGGTTGATATGGAAGAGGAGATGATAAAACACAACATTCCGCTTTATGCACTTGAAAGCGGTGATCCTGTATCCGATTTTGATTTTATCGGTTTTACTCTCCAGTATGAACTCAGCTTTACAAATATGCTCAATATGCTCAAGCTTTCGGGTGTTCCTATTAAAAGCTGTGACAGAAAAGAACTTAAAAACATCGTAGTTGCAGGCGGTCCGTGTGCCTGCAACCCTGAACCGATTGCAGATTTTGTCGATATTTTCTTCATCGGTGAAGGTGAAGAAGTTGACCTTGAGGTTATGGAACTTTTCAGAAAGTGCAGAGCCGAAGGCAAATCAAAGCAGGAATTTCTTGAACTTTCGTCACATATCGAGGGCGTATATGCTCCTGCACTCTATGATGTAACCTATAACGAGGACGGCACAATCAAAGCGTTCACTCCAAAGGGTGATGCTCCCGCAACAATCCACAAGCGTATTATGCTTGATATGGACAAGTCGTTCTATCCCGATAATTTTGTAGTTCCGCTCGTTGAGATAGTTCATGACAGAGCAGTACAGGAAATTTTCCGTGGTTGTATCAGAGGATGCCGTTTCTGTCAGGCAGGTATGATTTACCGTCCGGTTCGTGAAAAATCTCCCGAAACTATTAATAAACAATGCAGAGCGCTCTGCGATAACACGGGCTATGATGAGGTTTCGCTTTCTTCACTCAGTTCAAGTGACTATAGTCAGATTGTACCGTTGCTTGACAAACTTAACGAGTGGAGTAAGGATGAAAAAGTCAGTATTTCACTTCCGTCACTTCGTGTTGACGGCTTTACCGATGACATTATGAATAAGATTAAAACTGTCCGTAAGAGCGGCCTTACATTTGCTCCTGAGGCAGGCAGTCAACGTATGCGTGATGTTATCAATAAAAATGTTCGTGAAGATGAACTTTTGCAGACTTGTACAACTGCATTTGCAGGCGGTTGGACTACAGTAAAACTCTATTTTATGATTGGTCTGCCTACCGAAACAATGGACGATGTTGCCGCCATTGCAGGTCTTGGTCAGTCTGTTGTTGATGCATACTACAAATGTCCCGATAAGCCAAAGGGCAAGTCGGTGCGTGTAACCGTATCCGCATCTTCTTTTGTACCTAAACCGTTCACACCGTTCCAATGGGAACCGCAAGATACAATTCCCGTTCTTCACGAAAAGCAACAGCACATCAAGGACAGTATTACAACAAGAAAAATTCAGTTCAATTATCACGATGCAGACACAAGCTACCTTGAGGCTGTTTTTGCAAGAGGCGACAGAAAACTCTGTAAGGTTATGGAACTTGCGTGTGAAAGAGGTTTTCATTTTGACGGTTGGAACGATTGTTTCAGCCTTGAAAAGTGGCTTGAACTCTTTGATGAGTGCGGTGTAGATCCGTCATTCTACGCAAACAGACGCAGAAGTTTTGACGAAATTCTTCCGTGGGATCATATTGACTACGGTGTAACGAAGGATTTTCTTATCAGAGAATGTAAAAAAGCGTATGCAGATACAACAACACCGCATTGCAGACTGAAATGCAATAACTGCGGTGCGGCTAAATACGGAAAGGGTGTGTGCTTTGAAAAGCGTAAGAATATGGTTTAAAAAAGATTTTGAATGTCGTTATATTTCGCACCTTGACCTCAACCGCTGTATGCTCCGTGCATTGCACAAGAGCAAAATTCCGATTTGGCATACAGAGGGCTTTAATCCGCATCCGTTTGCAACATTTCCGTTGCCGCTTTCACTCGGTTTCAGAGGTGTAAACGAATGTATGGATGTCAAGCTTGAAGATGAAAGCTTTCCGTTTGAAGAAATCATTTCAAGACTTAACGATTGTCTGCCAAGGGGACTTCGTGTGTTTGATGTAACAGAACCCGTTATGAAAGCCGGAAAGATTGCGTTTGCATCGTTTACAATCAAGATTTTATGTGACGGTGAAAATTCCCATACTGTGTGCGAACAGCTCAAAGAATTGCTTGCAAGTGACAGCATTGAAATTGAAAAAAAGTCTAAAAAAGGCATGAAAACCGTTGACATAAAGCAGGGCATAAAGAACTTTACCGTAACCGAAAAATTCGATTTTGCAGAACTTGATGTTGTATTATCGGCAGGCTGTTCCGATAATGTGAACCCGAATTTGCTCATATCTGCTTTTGAAAACCGCTTTTCGGTTTCCTGTGATGTCGATATGACCGAAGTCACTGTCCATGCGCACATAGTGAACCTTTTCTTCATAGCCAGACTCCACGCGCAGCTGTTCCAGCCGGTATTGGTCCTGCTGCGTTGTCATGGTCAGTCCGCTGATGTCTATGCTTCCCACGGCATCGTTCAGGTTGCTGGCCTTGA
>CACXYD010000196.1 GCA_902771755.1 uncultured Ruminococcus sp.
TATGTAAATAAGTCGTATAAATTCACCATGTCATACCTTACAAGTCCTGTTTTGTCAGATATGCGTGAGAGTGAAAGACTTGTTTTGCTTGTTGTCAACAAGTCGGTTTTTCAGAATATGTACAGTTTCATCAAGTTAAATGACAGCAATATGCAGTTTGCGTCATTTTCCTGTCTTGAAACAGCCGTGAACTCAATGCGACTTTACAATGTTCTTGCTGTAAATCCCGATTATATGCATGAATATATCACAGGCGGAAACTTTTCACTTGAAGTCTGTGAAAATGAAATTTTAGAAAAGCAGAAAGAATATAAAAAAGGTGAGGAGGAGTTCTCTCTCCGTGAATTTGCAACCGGACTTGACAAATTCAATTCTTTTGAACTGAAAAATGCCGCTGTAGCATCTCAACTTGTTGACGGCAATATCTATCTCGGACTTTCCTGTGGTAAAGAACTCGGAGAAGATTTGCAGGATGAGGTCAGAAAGAGCATGATTGGTGCATACCTTTCACTTTCAAAGCACAACAAAATGTTTTTTAACGGTGGTATAGATAATACTCTTGAAGAGCTTGAGGATAAGCTCTATGCAAAGTTTCTTGAATACATCAGAAAGTTCTTATAATCTTTTTGAAACTTTCACATTACTTTACACAAGCGTTCAATTTTCTGTCACATAAGACGGTTATTATATGCTTGTAAGTTAAAGATAATAAAAACAAAACACTTTAACTTCTTAAAGATAATGCTTACAAGAACTTTTCATAGATTTCCTCTCTAATATGTCGAAAGACACAAAGGTCGGCTTTTCTGCCGACCTTTTTAATTTATCAGGTGTTTTATATGAATTACTATTCTCTTAATAAGTATCTTAAAAATACATTCGGTGAAAAGGTGTATAAAATTTCGTTGAACGGTAATATGACCTGTCCGAATCGTGACGGAACTCTCGGAACGAAGGGTTGTATTTTTTGCAGCAGGGGAGGTTCGGGAGAATTTGCGGCTGACGCACTTCTTCCTGTTCACGAACAAATTAATCAGGCAAAATTGCGAATAAAAAAGAAATCAGATTGCAAAAAGTTCATTGCATACTTTCAGCCATTTACAAATACATATGCATCTACTGAATATCTTGAAAAAATTTTTACAGAGGCAATTTCAGAACCCGACATAGTTGCTCTGTCAATTGCAACCCGTCCCGATTGCCTGGGAAATGATGTACTAAGCCTTCTTGAAAAACTGAACAAGATAAAACCCGTATGGGTAGAACTCGGATTGCAAACAATTCATGAAAAATCAGCAGATTATATACGAAGAATGTATCCGCTCTCCGTTTATGACTCAGCCGTAGAAAATCTTCATGAAATCGGCATAAATGTAATTACACACATAATTTTAGGACTTCCGAACGAATCCAAAGAGATGATGCTTGAATCTGTTAAGTATGTCGGAGATAAAACTGACGGAATAAAACTTCAACTTTTACATATTTTAAAAGATACCGATTTATGCGATGAATACGAACTCGGAAAATTTGATGTGCTTTCGATGGAAGATTACATTGATATTCTCTGCGATTGCGTTGAATCATTGCCCGAAAATGTTGTAATACACCGTCTTACAGGTGACGGAGATAAAAAACTGCTTGTAGCACCAATGTGGAGTGCCGACAAAAAGCGTGTCTTAAACTCAATTAACCGTGAATTTGCAAAGCGTGATATAACACAGGGGAGAAGGGCAAAGTAAAAGACTTCCGAATCAATCATCGGAAGTCTTATTTTCAAGCGTTTTGTCGTTGTGATTTTTCTCTTTTTCGGCTTTCTTCTGAGCCGATTTTTTACCGATTGCATACGCAACAGCCAAAACGGCAACGCATCCGGCTGTTATTCCCATTCCTGCAAGGAAGAATTTTATTTGCCTTTCCTTAATTGGATTGTGGTCAATGTATTGATCATTTGATGCATTAACGGTTGTCGGTTCAGTCGGATGTTTACTTTTGCCGCCTTTACCCGTAGCTTGTGTGCTGTTTTCATTGCTTGCCGAAGAACTTCCACCGCTGACCGTACCCGATGCATTCTTATATATTCTGACACACGATGCAGTACAACTTCCCACATCCATAAAGTTTACATCGGAATCAACGCATTGATTCACCGTGTAGTCAATATAGGTAGTGCCTTCTTTTAATGTTTTGAAATCAAGCGTTAGAACATCACTTCCGCCCGAAATATTCTGCCCGTCAGAATTCAGAAATACGACTTTAACCTTACCGCTTTTCTTGTTGACCTGAATTTTTGAACCGTTATTAACTGCTTTAACCTTTCTGAATTCGATATAATCGGCGTCATATGTAAATTCAAAAGTTGCGGCAGAAAGTCGATTATCTGCCTTTGCAGAAAGAGCAACGCTGAAAAGTCTGTTCGGTTTCATATCGGCATTCTGCATTTCAAAAATTACGCTTTCAGTTGCAAATACACTTATTAAAGATATTTGCAATACAGCTATCAAAATTAAAAGAGTAGAAAATAGTTTTTTCATAATTTGCCACATAAAATTAAAATATTTCAAATTCTCACTTGATTTTTCTGATTCCATTTGATATAATAGTCAAGTCGTTTGGAGAGATGTCCGAGCTGGCCGAAGGAGCATGATTGGAAATCATGTATACGGTGAACACCGTATCAGGGGTTCGAATCCCCTTCTCTCCGCCACAAACGCTGAACTTTATTTTGGG
>CACXYD010000197.1 GCA_902771755.1 uncultured Ruminococcus sp.
TGCCGTAACCGACAGAGCCTGGCTTAACGGTGAAACACTTTACAGTCAGGTTGAACAGGCTATCAAGGGCGGTGCAACATTCATTCAGTTGAGAGAAAAAAATCTTGACCAAAAGCATTTTCTTGAAGAGGCTCTTGAAATTCAGAAACTCTGCAAAAAGTACAATGTTCCGTTTGTAATCAATGACAATGTTGAAATTGCAAAGGAAATTGACGCTGACGGTGTTCATGTCGGTCAAAGCGATATGGAGGCAGGCAATGTCCGCAAAATTCTCGGTGATGACAAAATCATCGGTGTTTCTGCTCAGACAGTTGAACAGGCTCTTCTCGCTCAAAAGCACGGGGCGGATTATCTCGGAGTCGGAGCGGTTTTCAAAACAGGCTCAAAGGACGATGCAGACGATGTTTCACACGATGAACTTCAAAAAATCTGCGAAGCTGTTGACATTCCGGTAATCGCAATCGGCGGTATCAGCGCTAAAAATGTTATGGAACTCAAAGGCAGAGGTATAGTAGGCATTGCCGTTATCAGCGCTATTTTTGCTCAGCCCGATATTACAAAGGCAACAGCAGAACTTAAAGCACTCACGGAAAAGATGGTTGCGAATGATTAAATCCGCAATTTTTGATGTTGACGGTACACTTCTTGATTCAATGAAGATATGGGATAACGCAGGAGAGCGTTACCTTTCATCTGTCGGCAAATCAGCCGAAAACGGACTTTCCGAAAAGCTCTATAATATGAACCTGACGGAAGGTGCGGAGTATATGAAAAAGCAGTATGCTCTCCCCTTTTCAACTGATGAAATAGTTTCGGGTGTGCTAAAAATCATTGAAGATTTTTACTTTTATGAGGTCGGTTTAAAAAGCGGTGCAAAAGAAATTTTGCAGTTTTTAAAATCGAACAATATCAAAATGATTATTGCAACATCAAGCGACAAAACGCATATTAAAAAGGCATTTGAAAGGCTCGGTATTCTAAAATATTTTACGGACATTGTAACCTGTTCACAAATCGGAAAAGGCAAAACAAGTCCAGACATTTACCTTGCCTGTGCAGATAAACTCGGAACATCTCCGAGTGAAACGCTTGTATTTGAGGACGCTCTTTTTGCCGCAGAAACCGCTCACAAGGCAGGTTTCAAAACGGTGGGAGTGTATGACAAATCAAGCAACAATGATAAAAACAGAATAAAAGCCGTTTGCGATTACTACGCAGACAGCTTTGAAAAAGCGGCAGATTGGGGGCACCACCTTTTGTCGCTGTAAAAAATTAATGCAAAGAGGAGATTAAAATGAAAACAGCATTAACAATCGCTGGCAGTGACTGCAGCGGAGGCGCTGGTATTCAAGCGGATATCAAAACTATGATAACAAACGGTGTTTATGCCATGAGCGCAATCACCGCACTTACCGCACAGAACACAACCGGCGTTACGGCAATTATGGAATCCACACCCGAATTTTTGGGTGAACAGTTTGATAGTATCTTCACGGATATTTATCCCGATGCCGTAAAAATCGGAATGGTTTCTTCATCAAACCTTATCAAAACAATTTCGGACAAGCTGAAAAAGTACGATGCAAAAAATATTGTTGTCGATCCCGTAATGGTGGCAACAAGCGGAGCAAAGCTTATCAGCGATGAGGCGGTAAGTACTCTCAAAGAGTATCTCTTTCCGCTTGCAACAGTTCTCACTCCGAACATTCCCGAGGCGGAAGTTCTCTCCGAAATGAAGATTTCAAATGAAGAAGAAATGATAAAAGCCGCTGAGATAATCAGCAAAAAATACGGCTGTGCGGTTCTCTGTAAGGGCGGACATCAGATTAACGATGCAAACGATTTGCTTTTTAAAGACGGCACCTACACATGGTACAACGGCAAAAGAATCAACAATCCTAACACACACGGAACAGGCTGTACACTTTCAAGTGCAATAGCCGCAAACCTTGCAAAGGGCTTTGACCTTGACATCTCCGTAAAGCGTGCAAAGGATTATATTTCAGGCGCACTTGCGGCAATGCTTGACCTCGGCAAAGGCAGTGGTCCTATGAACCACGCTTTTGACATTCAAAGTAAATTTACAAAAGAAAATTCGGAGGCAGAGCAATGAAAAAACAGACAAGTGTATTTGAAAACAGTTTGATATGGTTCGGAGCAGGCGTTTCAATCGCTGAAATTCTCACAGGTACATACTTTGCTCCGTTAGGCTTTGAAAAAGGTATTTTAGCCGTAATCATCGGTCACATAATCGGATGTGCAATGCTCTTTTGTGCAGGACTCATCGGCGGTAAATGCCGTAAAAGTTCAATGGAAACCGTAAAAATGAGCTTTGGCAACAAGGGCGGACTTCTTTTCTCTGTCCTCAATGTTATTCAGCTTGTCGGCTGGACAGCCATTATGATTTATGACGGCTCACTTTCGGTAAACAGTATTCTGAATATGGGTGACACGGGCAGATGGATTGCCTGTATCGTAATCGGTGCATTGATTGTGCTTTGGATTCTTGTCGGCATTTCAAACCTCGGCAAGCTCAACACAATTGCAATGGCGGCGCTGTTCATTCTTACAATCGTTATGTGTTTCTTTATTTTCGGAAACGGCAACGGTGCAGGTGCGGCAGGCGATGACTCAATGTCATTCGGTGCGGCAGTTGAACTTTCGGTAGCAATGCCGCTTTCATGGTTACCGCTCATCAGCGACTA
>CACXYD010000198.1 GCA_902771755.1 uncultured Ruminococcus sp.
TCAACAAGGGGGCAAACTATATATGCCTGTCTGCCGTGTTTTACCTCACTGCGGATAAAGTCATACACTCCGCCACGCATTGCAGGAGTTCGCAACACGGTTTTCACGGGCTTTCTTGACGGCGGAAGTTCGTCAATTATTGAAATGTCGAGGTCACCGAAAATGATAAGTCCAAGGGTTCTCGGAATCGGGGTGGCACTCATGACAAGCAAATGCGGATTGTTGCCTTTACCGAGAAGTTTTGCCCTTTGTGCAACACCGAATCTGTGCTGTTCATCGGTTACTGCAAGTGCAAGGTTTTTAAACTCGGTTTTGTCGGTAATGAGGGCGTGTGTGCCGATTACCATATCAATCGAACCGTCTGCAAGTGATTTTCTGATTTGCTTTTTCTCGGATTCCTTGAGTGCGCCTGTCAGCAGACCGACCTTGATATCCGTATTTTCAAAAAGCTTTTGAAATGTTTTGTAATGCTGTCGGGCAAGAATTTCCGTTGGTGCCATGAATGCGGTCTGATAGCCGTTTTTGGCAACCGTGTAGCAGACCGATGCGGCTACTGCCGTTTTGCCCGAACCTACATCGCCCTGAACAAGTCGGTTCAGCGGAGATGATTTGTTGATTATATCGTTTATGCAGTCCGACACCGCCCGTTTTTGGGCATTTGTCATTGTAAACGGCAGAAGCGATTCAAATTCTTTTGAATAATCCTTTGTGATTTCAAGCGAGGTCACTCCCCTGCTGTGGTCACGCAGATTTCTCATTCC
Source organism: uncultured Ruminococcus sp. (assembly GCA_902771755.1). Lineage (GTDB taxonomy): Bacteria > Bacillota > Clostridia > Oscillospirales > Acutalibacteraceae > Ruminococcoides. Next base: position 762 of record CACXYD010000198.1, read on the forward strand.
GAGGTTCAGCACAACAAGTTCTTCGGTAACAAGCCTTTTTCGGGCTGTTTCAAGCTGTTGGCGATTCTTCGGAAAGTGGATGTCAAACAATGCCTGTCTGAGTGAGCAAAGGTCAAACTTTTCTCTCACAACATCGGGCAAAGGATCGTTGATTTTTGACGGCAACATTGAAAGTGCCTGTCGCACGGCTGATTCAACAGTTTTGCTCGGAAGTCCTGACGTCTGTCTGTAAATCGGACGGATTTGCGTTCCCTTGATTGCAGGAGCAAAGGTTGGGGATACAATCTGCATTCCGTAGCTGTCGGATGAGATTTTTCCGTAAAAGAAATATTCTCCGCCTTGTCTGAGCATTGAGCTTATGTATTTGTTGTTAAAAAACACAAGCTGAATTGAACCCGTGTCATCGTAGACTGCGGTTTTGGAAATAATTCTTCCGCCGCTAATGCGAGTATCATTTACAGATGTTGCGACAATCGCCTTTATACAGGCTGTTTCGCCGTATTCAAGCTCGTCAATATGCTTGATGGTGCTCCAGTCCTCGTATGTTCGGGGATAGAAATTAATCAAATCTCCAACGCTTTTTATTCCGAGTCTTGCAAAAAGTGCGGCACGCTTTTCACCAATTCCGTTCAGATTTGAAACGGGAGTTTTATAAAGTGATGTCATACCGCACCTCCGTCATACAAAACGGGAGCATAACCGTAAAAATTATGCTCCCTGAAAAAATCCGATTTGAATGTTTATTCTACGCTGAGAATAAAGTAGTAAACAGGCTGGTCGCCCTTTACAAGAGTAATATCGGTTCTTGAACCGAACTTTTCACGAAGCTCCTCGTATGCCTTTTCTGCATCTTCTTCACTTACATCCTCACCGTAGATAAGAGTAATGAATGAAGTGTCACGGCTGACCATATCCTTTGCAAGCTTGACAAGAGCCTTGACTGTACTCTTTTCTGTGATTGTGAGCTTGCCGTTTTCAAGAGCGATAATGTCGCCCTCTTTGATTTTCTTACCGCCGAATTCACTGCTTCTTGCGGCAAAGGTTACAAGACCTGTGCCTACAGATGCAAGTGCATCAGTCATAAGCTGTGCGTTGCTTTCAGCAGAAATTTCGGGATCAAAATTGAGCATTGCTGTCATACCTTGCGGAATTGTTCTTGTGGGAACAATGATGACATTTCTGTCTTTTACCATAGGGATTGTCTGCTCTGCGGCAAGAATAATGTTTTTGTTGTTTGGAAGAACAAGAACATTCCTGGCAGGAGTTGCCATAATTGCCTCGTAGATATCGTCTGTACTCGGGTTCATGCTCTGACCGCCCGAAACAACATTGTCACAACCGAGGTCTTTAAAGAGGTCTTTAAGACCGTTACCTGCGGCAACTGCAACAAAGCCGAAATCGTTTTCGGGTTCAGCGGGAACAAACTTTTCCTTTTCAGCCTTTTTCTTTGTTGACTTAACATTCTTGTGCTGTTCTTTCATATTCTCAACCTTAACTGTGAGAAGCTGACCGAACTCAAGTCCCTTTGAAAGAGCGTTACCCGGCTGTTCTGTGTGAACATGAACCTTGATAATTTCGTCATCATTTACAACAACTACGCAATCACCGATTGACTCAAGATAACTGCGGAGTTCGCTGATTTCGGTTTCAATCTCGGCATTTCTGCCAACGATGAACTCTGTGCAATATGTGAATCTGATGTCATCGTCAAATTCAGCGGCGGCACTTTCAAATGTGCTGACAGTTGCAGGAACTGTGTCCTCGTCAGCCTCAATCATAATGCCGTTCTTGATTACAGAGAGCATACCCTCAAAAATTACGCAAAGTCCCTTACCGCCTGCGTCAACAACGCCTGCCTTTTTAAGTACGGGCAAAAGCTGAGGAGTGATTGCAAGAGCCTCGTTAGCCTTGTCAACGATTGT
>CACXYD010000199.1 GCA_902771755.1 uncultured Ruminococcus sp.
CTCGCTCATATTAAAATTATCAGGGTTCATAATGTATCATTCCTTTACAAACTCGTTATTTGTTCGGTTGGTATATTTTTCGGTAATCACAGCGTTGACAGGGCGGTCGAACACTCCCGAGGGGAGAGTATGCTCCATGCATTTGGAGTAGCAAAGTCCCACGCTTGTTCCCGAAAATTTCTGCAAAAACCTGTCATAGTAGCCCTTGCCGAATCCAAGGCGGAAACCCTGCGTATCAAAGCAAAGTCCGGGAACAAGGCAGAGTCCGTGTGAGAAATCCTCGTACTTTTCACAAACTTCGGGGTTTGGTTCCATAATTGAAAACGCACCCTTTTCAAGCTGAGAAAGTGAACTTACAAGGTAAAAATCCATTTCACCGAAATTGTTTCTGCATTTTGGCAAAGCAAGCTTTTTGCCGTCTTTCAGCGTTGTTTCAAGAATAAGCGAGGTGTCAACCTCAATCGGTGACGAAACAAAGGCAAAAAGCACATCACAGTTTTTGTACTCATCACTTGCGAGAAAAGCGTTCTGCAAGGCGAGGTCAAGCTGTTGCTTTTTTTCGGGAGGACAGTTTTTGCGGATTTTTTTATGTTTTGCACGGAGCTGACTTTTCAGCTCACGGAAATTTTTTACAGGCATTGCATATCACCGATAACCTTGTCGGCGGCATCCTTTGATACTGCGAGGAAAACAATTGCGTGGCCGAATTCAATTGCACAGCCTGCGCCCTTTGCGGTAATCACATTGCCGTCTGTTACGGTGTGAGTGCCTGTATAGTCTGCACCCTTGAGTTCCTTTTCAAAACCCGGGAAACAGGTTGCCTTTTTGCCGTCAAGAATTCCGAGGTGACCGAGAATTGACGGAGCGGCACAGATTGCGGCAACGATTTTGCCGTTCTCATAGCTATACTTAACAGCCTCAAGAACCTTTTCGTTTGCCTCAAGATTGAGAGTACCCGGCATACCGCCCGGGAGTACAACACCCTGAACATCGTCAAGGTCAATTTTATCAATTGTGATGTCGGCTTTAACAGGAACACCGTGTGAGCTTGTAACACATTCGCCTGTTACACCGACTGTTTTAACATCAAGCTTTGCTCTGCGCATTACATCAACGGGGGCAAGTGCCTCTGTTTCTTCAAAGCCTTCTGCAAGAAATACATAGAACATAGTAAACTTCCTTTCAGGAAAGAGTAATCCCGATATAGACATCATCGGGAATTTTATGGTTTTTGTCGAGTGATTTAATCATTCCGCATTTTTGTGATTTGCAGTTTTCAAAAAGAATGTTGTCGGATTTGCCCGTAAACACAAACTTTTCTGATTTTGTGCTTTCAAGCAAAAGTGCGGAAAGTTCGTTTATATTTTTATAAGCCGAGTAAAAAACATCGGCAGTATTTTCGTTTTCATCAAATACGGCAAAGCAGTCATTCTTACCAATTACCTTTGAGCCGTAAATCTCATAATAGGACTTTGCAAATTCAAAAAATCTCTCATTATATATGAAAGAATTTTCTTTTGAACAGGCGATATTCAAACCTTTCTCCGCAAAATTTTCAAGCGTTTGTCTTGAAACTTCACGGCTTTTTACGGTACAGTTCAAAGCATATCCGAGCTTTGCGTAAAAAGTGTACAAGCCGTCATTTGCAGGAAAAAGCAGAGAATACACATCACCGTTATTCTTTGCGTCATCAAGCGCAAAATTAATCAGCCTTGACATTATCCCGTTGCCACGGAAAGATTCATCGGTTGACGCACCGCAAAGATAATGCGATTTTTCGCCGTTGAGCATACCTTTTACAAGGTAAAGAGCCGAAACGATTTTACCGTCAACAACGGCACAGTAGCCGTCAAAAAGGTTGCTGTCAAAAATCAGATTGACAGCCGTTTCGTCCTCATCAAAACATGAAAGCCACAGCTTTTTAAGGCTTTCGGTATCGGATTTTGCGGTTTTGCGGAATAACGGCTTCATCATTTTTTCGGTATTGCATTCCAACGGTCGAGGATAATAACGGGATTGTACGAAAGTTTCGACTTTTTGAGTCCTTCAAGTCCCATATCTTCCTCACGGTTGATGTACTCATACTGCGTAAGAGTTTTGGCAAATTCATTGTTGATTACGGCATAAACACCGTCATATTCACGAAGTGCCTTTTCAAAGTTGATGTCATACACTTTGGGTGAAATTTCACTTCCGAGAGTCATTGCAACAGGCTTTGAGTCAACATACAGCACAGCACCCCTTACATTATATTCGTCTTTGAGGTCGCACATTTCCTTGATTGCCGTAACTTCGCTTGAAGTTTCGGGATCGGTGTCATTTTCCGCACACCACAATTTTGCAACCGTCAATGCATCGGGAATGTTTGAATCCGACAGAGTTTCAAAACGGGTGTCGGTGTAGGTTCTGTAAAATTTTGAAATGTGGTTACGCTTTGCGTGAAACTTCTTGCCCGCAAGGGTTGCAAGGTCACGGGAAGTGTAGATATAGTCCTGATTTTCGGGTGAACGGACATAATCGAATTTGTCGGGAAACATTGTTTCAAGCATTGCACGATTGCCGTTTGTCAGCATAACAATCTGCAAATCACCGTTTCTTTCCTCGGCATCTTTGAAAATTTCTTCAACAGCACCCTTTATATTTTTGCCTGTCGGCATACAGTAACCCCAGACGGAATCA
>CACXYD010000200.1 GCA_902771755.1 uncultured Ruminococcus sp.
CTCAGCGGAACAACTTCCGAAATTGTTAAGAAAACAGCCGACAGCGTAGTTGAAATCGCTACCGAAAGCGTTGTAACAGGCGGATTTGCTCAGCAGTATGTTCAGCAGGGTGCAGGTTCGGGTGTTATCATTTCTGAGGACGGTTACATCATCACAAACTACCATGTAATCGAAGGTGCAGAGAATATCACGGTAACACTCCGTGACGGCACAACTTCATACAAGGCTAAGGTAATCGGCAGTGATGAGGACAACGATATTGCACTTCTTAAAATAGATGCAACAGGTCTTTCAGCCGCAACAATGGGCAACAGCTCAGACCTTGCAGTAGGCGACTATGTTGTTGCAATCGGTAACCCGCTCGGACAGCTCGGCGGTACTGTAACAGACGGTATTATCAGCGCACTTGCCCGTCAGGTAACAGTTGAGGGCAAGAGTATGACACTTCTTCAGCACAACGCTCAGATCAGTCCCGGTAACTCAGGCGGCGGACTCTTTAACTCAAACGGCGAGCTTATCGGTATTGTAAACGCAAAGGACAGCGCAACAGAAGTTGAGGGTATCGCATTTGCTATCCCGATTAACAATGTTCTTGATATCATTGATGACCTTAAAACTTACGGTTATGTAAAGGGCAAGGTTGACCTCGGTATGGAACTTACAGACATTACATCCGATGATTCCGCATTCTACTACGGACTCAGCAACACAGGTTGTTATGTTCTTTCGGTAACAAGCGGTTCTAATGCAGAAAAAGCAGGATTTATGAGAGGCGATATGATTACCGCAGTAAACGGTACAAGTGTTTCTTCAAAATCAGACATTGAAACAGCTCTCAAAGATTCAAAGGTGGGTGACACAGTAACATTCACCGTTACAAGAAGCGGTAAGACCGCAAACCTCAAACTCACTCTTGCAGAATATTCACCGAGCAGCAGTTCTTCTTCAACAAGCAACTCAAGCACACAGAGCAAGTCGTCACAGTCACAGAATAAAAGTTCCGACAACAGCGACAGCGACTCAATCTGGAACTATATGTTCGGTCAATAACAGCCAACAAGCTTTTTAGCTTTTCATATAAATATTCATACAGCCAAAGCTGTACACAAACCTCTCTCTTAACGAACAAGGCTCCGTAATCACACGGAGCTTTGTTTATTTATTTTAAATTTAATATTCAATAAAAGAAAAAAGAACCGTGTTATAAAAAGCACGGTTCTTTTGTTGCGTTTAAAATCTTATTTGTTTTCTTCCATATATTTAAGCTGTTTGTAAATCATGTTAGCGCACATATACACATTACCGCCGCCCATTGTAAGAATGAGGTCGCCCTCTTTGGCATTCTTGCAAACATAGTCGGTAATTTCTTCAAATGTGTCAAGACATACAGAACCCGGAACTTTTGCACCGAGGTCAGTTGAATAGATGTTATATGTGTTTGTTTCACGAACAGGGAGAATAGCTGAAATGATTACCTGATCGGGAATCTTGAGAGCTTCTGCAAAATCGTCAAGGAGCATAGCTGTTCTTGAGAATGTGTGTGGCTGGAATACAGCCCAAACCTTGTTAAAGCCCATTTTCATTGCGGCATTGAGTGTTGCTGTAAGCTCTGTGGGGTGATGAGCAAAGTCATCGGCAACAGTAATTCCGTCAGGTGTGCCGAGAATTTCAAATCTTCTGTGAACACCGCCAAACTTGTGAAGGTTCTCGGAAATTTCCTTCGGAGTAGCCCCGAGATAATGTGCAGTAGCCGCAGCGGCAAGTGCATTATAAATGTTGTGCTTTCCGGGAACAATAAGCTTAATCTGTGTGAGCTTCTCACCCTTGTAGTAAAGGTCAAACTGCTCATGAACACCCTTGTCGGCGCTGATGTTTTCTGCTCTGTAATCGCAGTTTTCACCAAAACCGTAGGTGATTTTTTCAATCTCAACATCCTTTACGGCATCAAGAGTGTTTTCATCGTCACCGTTGATAACAAGCAGACCTGTCGTCTGATGAGCGAATTTGTTGAATGACTTCTTGATGTTGTCAAGATTCTTGAAGTAGTCAAGATGATCTGCGTCAATATTAAGAATAATTGAAATATACGGGTTGAGCTGTAAGAATGTGTCAACATACTCGCATGCCTCACAAACGATTACATCGCTGTGACCGACATAGCTGTTTCCGCCAATGAACGGTAGTTTTCCGCCGATGATAGCTGACGGATCAAAACCACTGCCGATAAGCACCTGTGAAAGCATGGCAGTTGTAGTTGTCTTGCCGTGAGTACCCGAAACCGCAATACTTCTTCTGTATCTTCTTGTAACGATACCGAGCATTACACTTCTTTCAATGCAGGGAATACCGAGTTCCTTTGCCGCCTGTCTTTCGGGGTTAGTTTCCTTGATAGCCGCTGAGTAAACAACAAGCTCAGCACCCTTAACATTTTCTGCGGCGTGTCCCATAAATACGGGAATTCCGTAACCCTTGATTCTGTCGAGAGTTTCACCCTCGTTCATATCTGAACCCGAAAGTTCGTAACCCTCGTGGTGAAGAATCTCAGCCAGCGGACACATTCCGCTGCCGCCGATACCGATAAAATGTATTCTTTTTATGTTATCCATAAGACTGTCGTAATTCACAATAGTCCACTCCATTCCTGATATGTATATTTGTCTGTCGGAA
>CACXYD010000201.1 GCA_902771755.1 uncultured Ruminococcus sp.
CTCCCAGTCCCATTGGTCAACGTAGATTGAATGGAGATAATCAAGAGCGTTTTCGGCACCTGTGCCTTTGCAGATGTCATATGCCTCATCAAATACTTCTTCACCGCCGAAAAGTGACGGAAGTGAACGGATTGCGGAAACAGTTTTGCAAGGTTCAAGTTTATCAAGGAGATTATTAAGTGCAGAGTAGTTTTTGCTTTCGATTGACACTCTGATTTTCTCTTTGTAATCGTCATCAATATCAAGTTCTTTTGAAAGAGCATTGAATACTTCTGCATGACCGAGTTCAATTCTGAAATCATCGGCGACGGCTGAAATGCTCTTTACTGCTGAAGTGAGAATTTCAAGGTCGGCTCTCTTACCCTTTGCTCCGAGAAGTTCAACACCCATTTGAAGAAATTCGTTTCTTCTTCCTGCAAGTGACGGATTGTTGCGATATACAGCCTGCTTGTAATAAAGTCTGACAGGAAGTGTATTATTTTTTAGTCTTGTAGAAACCATTCTTGCAATCGGTAGAGTGGAGTCCGGACGGGCAACAAGAAGTCTGCCTTTGTTATCGGTTGTCTTGAACATTGATTCCTGTGAGATTCCGCTTGACGGAATTGAAAACACATCATAGAATTCAAGTGCAGGAGTTATTACTCTTTTAAATCCGCCTTTTACAAATACCTTTTCAATGCTTGTACAGATATAATCCATAGCGGAACATTCGGCAAACAGAAAGTCCTTTGTTCCCTCGGGAGTCATTTTTAAATTCTTTTTCATAATTACCTCTCAACGCTTTAGTGTGTTAATACGGTAATATATTAACACACTAAACTTGATTTGTCAACAATATTTAGATTTTAAGAAAAATTTTCGATTACTTATCTTTGTTATCGCCTTTATTTTCTTCTTTTATATCTTCATGTTCTTCGCCGTTTTTGTTTCGGTTTATGAATTTCATAAACTTTTCACGCTGTTGAAGTTCCTTTTCCTCACGCAATTTTTTCTGTTCTGCGGCAATTTTAGTGTAGTTAAGCACCTCAAAATCAAGAGCCTCCTGAGCAATTTTGCCCTTTGAGTCAATTCTGTTTTTAACTCTCTTGCCGACAAGAGCATAGATTACGGCATAGATAGGTGTGCCGAGAATAAGGCCGAGTACACCGAACATTCCTCCGCCGACAATTACGCTGAACAGTACCCAGAAGCTTGAAAGACCAACCTGACTGCCGATAATCTTCGGCTTGAAAAGGTTACCGTCAAGCTGCTGAATGATAACTATAATGATTACAAAAATAATCATATAAATCGGATCAATAAGGAACAGGATAAACGCACTCGGGATTGCACCGATGAACGGTCCAAAGAACGGAATGATGTTCGTTACACCGATAAGAACGGCAATGAGCGGTGCATACGGCAACTGAAAAATTGACATTGTAATGAATGTGAGAACTCCGAGAAAAGCCGCATCGATGATATCACCAACGAGAAAACGACCGCATTTTGTGTCTGTAATATCGACAATTTCATAAATCTTAGGAAGATACTTTATCGGAATAAAAGCAACTGCAAGCTTTTTAATCTGACGGCAAAGGGTTTCTTTTGCGGCAAGAAAATAAACTGAAATAACGATTCCGAGCAGGAAGTTATACACACCGTTGCACATAGACATAATTGCGCTGAATACGGCATTTGTGGAGTTGCCGAGAAAACTTGTGATATTGCCAGCCGAAATAAAGTTTGTAATATACTTGAAGAAGTTGTTTATTACTTCGCTTGCGTCAATTTCCATACTGAATGTATGGTTAATCCAATGAACAACTGTTTTTGTCATATCGGAAAGCACACCTGCATACTGCGGCAGGCTGTTGATAAGACTGAACAGGCTGGCTGCAATTTGCGGAACTACAATTGAAATTATAACAACAAAAATCGCAACTACAATTGCATAGGTTATTATAAGTGCAAGGGGTTTTCTGAAGTTAGCAAGAAATTTCCGCTTTCGCCCCATTCTGCCGAAAACTTTTGTATAGAAAAATTTGTACGGATAGTTAAGGATATAGGCAAAAAGGAATCCGATTGCAAACGGAGTGATTATGCCTGTTATCCAACCAATTGCCGACCACACAACATTCATATTGTCTTTTACAAGTAAAAGAAATACTGTAAATGAAATGCAAATCAGCAAAGTTTTTAGCGAAAGCAGTTTTTTCATTTAGACAACTCCTTAAAATAACGACATCTGTGAGCTTTCAGGCAAATCCTTGAGAACTCCGACATCTTTCAGCGTTTCAATAACAGCCTTAGTAACCTTTGTTTTTATCTGCATATCTTCGATTGAAAGATATTCTGTGTGCTTACCTGTTTCTGCGAGTGAATCTGCGGCGGCACCGCCTACACCCGGCAGAGATGAAAACGGAAGTCTGATTTTTCCGTCCTCTACCTTGAACATTTTAGCCTCGGATTTGTAGATGTCAACAGGAAGAAATTCAATTTTTCTTGCCATCATTTCGTTGACAATCTGCAAAGTTTGGAACTCTGCCTCATCTTTGGCTGTTGCCTCGTGAACACTCTGTTTTTGTTTTATGTTGTTCATCTTGTCACGGACAGCTTGATGTCCCTGCATGGCAATTGCACCGTCAAGGTTTTCACTTCGTACGGTAAGGCTGCGGCATGGGCTTTCGGGAACATATACTTGATTTTCATACATGAATCAATGTACCATTCGGGAACATTGTGTTCACGCATAGCCTTGAAGTGTTCTTCCGTAAGAAGTTTTGTTGCGTTACCTTTACGGACAATCTCCATTATTTTGAATGCCATACCGGGTTCAAGACCTTTGTGCATAAGGTAGGTCATAATCGAGTCACGAGTACCGATTACTTCTGAAATGGTACAAGTTCCGTTATGAATAAGCTCCTGAGCATTGCCGAGCCATACATCAGTACCGTGTGAAAGACCTGCAATCTGCAAAAGGTCGGTAAATGTCTTTGGCTGTGCCTCAATGAGCATTCCTCTTACGAAAGCAGTACCGCATTCCGGAAGACTGAATGTACCTGTTTTTGAGTCGATATCCTCCTCTGTTACACCGAGTGCTTTCGGAGAAGTAAACAGCGACATAACCTCGGGATCACTCATTGAAACTTTCATTACGGGGATACCTGTGTAGAGCTCAAGATAATGATAGATTGTCGGAACATCGTGTCCAAGCTCATCAAGCTTTGTAATTGTATCATGAATTGAATGGAAGTCGAAGTGGGTTGTAATGTTATCTGAGTTAACATCGTTTGCGGGATGCTGAACGGGACAGAAATCGTAAACATCGTTTGTTCTCGGTACAACAACCATACCGCCCGGGTGCTGACCTGTGGTTCTCTTAACACCCGTACAACCGATTGCAAGACGCTTTTCCTCAGCCTTGTGCATTACAAGACCTCTCTCCTGTGCAAACTTCTTAACGAATCCGAGTGCAGTTTTTTCGGCTACGGTAGAAATTGTACCTGCTTTGAACACATTGTTCTTACCGAAGAGTTCTTCTGTGTAACGGTGGGATTTTGACTGATACTCACCGCTGAAGTTAAGGTCGATATCAGGCACTTTGTCGCCTTTGAATCCAAGGAATGTTTCAAACGGGATATCGTGTCCGTCACGTCCCATATCCTCGCCGCAGACAGGACAATTCTTCGGCGGCAGATCAAAGCCTGAACCAACAGAACCATCTGTGATGAACTCGCTGTGTCTGCATTTCGGGCAAACATAATGCGGCTCGAGCGGATTAACCTCAGAGATACCTGACATAGACGCAACGAAAGAAGAACCAACAGATCCACGCGAACCTACCTGATAGCCGTTCTCGTTAGAATATGCAACAAGCTTCTGAGAGATCATGTACAGCACAGCAAAGCCGTGCTCTATGATAGAGTCAAGCTCTCTTTCAAGTCTGTCAAAAACTATCGGAGGTATATGACCCTTGTAGAATTCGCTTATATGACAAAGCTGATCCTCGCTAAGTTCCTTTTCAGGCGGAACAACTATATCATCGGGATCACAGTCACCATAAACGCTGAGACACTTTCTCCAGCAGATTACCTGAAGCTCATATACCGCACCCTCAATGAACGGCGTGTAGGTACCATTCGGGAACGCTTTGAGATCAGGGTCAATCATATCAGCTACCCTGTTCGGATTAGTAACTACGACCTCAAATGCCTTGTCCTCGCCAAGATAGTCTAACGCCGGGGAAATG
>CACXYD010000202.1 GCA_902771755.1 uncultured Ruminococcus sp.
TAAAGGATAAACACCTCAGTAAGTTCAACACACTTGCAGAGGTGATTTATTTATTCGCGCTTTCCGATAAATCGAAGGATAATAATTTTGTAAAAGATTACGTTTCCTGCTTTAAGAAAAACTATTCAAACGAGGAAGTGGTAAACGCGGTTAACAGCAAATTCGGTACTGATATCAAATCAAGTGATGTAGAGAAAATGGTGAAATCCGCAGGCAGTTCGAATATAAGCTTATCTGGTTATTATGATCCGAAAGTAAAGAATAATCTTGACCTTGCCCAGTGGTGCAGAAACGCTCAAAAGAACGGCTGGGGATATGTCTACGGCGGGTACGGTCAGCTGTGTACTGTGGCGTACCTCGATCAACAGGCAGCCGCGTGGCCTGGAGCGAATGAAGCGGGAGGTCCCATGAGAACAGTCGGAGAAAAGTGGCTCGGCAAAAGAGTTACCGATTGTATTGGACTGATAAAATCCTACGCTTGGTATAATCCGAGCGACGGTAGTATCAAACCCGGCGCTAACGGCTTCAGCGACTGCAGCGCAAGTTCTATATGGGGCAGCGTTACTGAGTCGGGAGAGATATCCTCAATTCCCGAAGTAGAAGGTCTTGGTGTTTGGATACCCGGACATATCGGAGTATATGTCGGCAAGGGCGAAGTCATTGAGGCTATGGGTACAGCATACGGTGTTGTTAAAACTAAAGTCGCAGGACGCGGTTGGCACAAGTGGCTTCGCATTCCTCATATTCAGTATGTTAAAAAGCAGGAAGCTAAAAAGGAAAACAAGAAGGATAATGATAGCTCCAAAGGTAAAAAGAAAAATAATAAACCAAAGAAAAAATCCAAAAAGAAACGAGGTTGATTGTTTTGAAAAAGACAAATATTACCGTATCGTATGATGACGAAAAGCTGTCGGCGATACAGTATTATATGAGCAAGAAAAATGTAGATTTGCATTCTGAGCTTGAAAAGTCAATGGACTCATTCTACAACAAATATGTACCTTCCAATGTCCGTGAGTTTGTCGAGATGAAAGAATTGACTCAGGCTACAGGAGGAAACAAATAGTGCGTTTCTTAAGTTGGAAAGCTAACAGAATAAGGAAAAAGTTAGAACGGCGTTTGCAGGAAGATTATTATTTCAAACGGCGAATTCTTACTACTGAACTAAGAAAGTGCTTTAACGGTAAAGACTGTATTCCACCTGACGATTTGTATGCTTCGCTTAATGTAGGCGATTACAAAATCCAATCAATTGTTGTACAGAATATTGATAAGTCAGGAAATAATAATCGAAGACTTGATTTTGAAATACTGATCAGAAATTATTTGGATGGAAAATGGTATTTCGTTAACACAATCGAAGGTGGTAAAAAGTATGACTTTAAAAACTTTGAGTTGAAGTTGTTTGAAATGCTATGGGATTATATAACAAAGAATCTTGTTGTGTTTAATCAAGTTAAGCGGTGAGAATTCTGATAAAACGCAGTTCTCGATTTGTAATCGGTTTGTTCGCCCTGTGTCGCGTTTTTATCGAAAAGACGAGAAAGTATCCGTTGAGTAGAATAAATGCGACGTTGGGCAAAATAGAAAGAATTTGTGCAACAGGCGTTTGCACAATTAGGAGGCAAATAAGCCTCACGAAATTAAAGCAGGTGAAAGGGCTGACGTCGTTGAACGACGTTTGCCCAATCACAGCAGCCGGCAACGCCGACTGTAATGCAGTTTTTAAGGAGTATTAAAACGGCGCTGTTTAAAGAAAAAGCGCTCTTTTGCGGCGCCGTGGGTTACTCTTTGCACGATTATAAAGCGATTTGTATAGGCACTCTAAACGGCGCTCTTTAAGAAGGAGGAATATCATGACGGATTTTGAAGGAAAAACTAAAATCTCAGTTTGGTTACAAGATACCACAATAGACGCTATAAATGATTTGTACAAAAAAGAAAACTGTAGAAGAAAAAGCGAGTTTATTGAACAAGCCATTATGTTTTATATCGGATTTATTTCGTCAAATTATAATCCGACTTATCTCCCGACGATAATCACTTCAACTATCCAGTCAATTGTAAGAGATAGTAATAAACAACTTGAAAGAGTAGTGTTCAAGCTCGCTGTTGAACTCGCTATGACTATGAATATTGTAGCTTCAGATCGAAATTTGAGCGAAAGCTTTTTGCGTGAGTTACGAAAGAATTGCAGAGAAGAAGTGAAAGAAGTACATGGGGATTTTACTTTCAACGACGCGTATGATTGGCAGAATAATAGATAAAAACTATGGCTAAACTGATAACCAAGTTCAAGTATTTAAAACCGAATCGAAAGAAAAGCGTCGGTAATTATGCTCGATATATAGCAACTCGTGAAGGAGTTGAAAAGATAGATGATTCAAAAAAATATGCTCCTGCAACAAAGAAACAACAGGAGCTTATAGAAAAACTAATCAAGGACTTTCCTGAATCAAAAGATAGCTTTGAATACAAAGACTACCTTGCTTTCAAGAATATGGAAACTGCAACCGACTTTATTTCTCGAACAATGGAAGATTATTCTTACGAAATATCGGGAAGAAAAACCTATGCAAAATACATTGCTACACGTCCGAGAGCAGAACGCTTTGGTTCTCATGGGCTGTTTACAGATGAC
>CACXYD010000203.1 GCA_902771755.1 uncultured Ruminococcus sp.
TTTTCTACCCCAACTTTTATTATAGAGCCATGTTAATTTACATAACTTTTGATATGATGAAAACTGTGTATTGTTTGTAGTGGCGAACCGTGTTCGCCAATCAATTCGTGTGTAAACACGAATTGAATAAACAACAACTCTACCTACTATTTCATAATTAGTAAAAAACAAATAGTTTGTTTTAAGTCGAAACAATTTTACAATCGTTTCGATTGGCGAACAAGGTTCGCCGCTACTACAGATTGTACAATCAATTACAGCATTACGCTCGGCATAATACACTTTTGATATTATAAAAACTGTCTGCAGAAATTGGGAACGGCGGCTCGCCGTATAAGTGAAAATGACCTACTGAAAAACAGTAGGTCATTTTCGGAGAGAGTATATTTTAAGAAGAAAGATTTATACGATTCTTCGGTGTTAATAAAATTGTATTTGTGTATTTTTGGTGGAGAGAAAAGAAAATTGTATCAAAAAATTTATGAATAGGATCTGCACAAATCCATGCTGTAAACCATGTTGTCCTTTGAAACCATGGTTATCGGCGTTGTGGGGGAAAGCTCGTTAAACTTTACAAGAAAGCTGTTGTCTTTGCCGTCGTGCATACCCGTTACAATGCGTTCAACATTGTTGTCTTTTACAAATTCGGCAGTAACCTTCGGTGCATCGTCCGAGAACAACACGGTCATATCCGCACCCGATTCCTTTGATGTGAGATAAAGATATTCAATCTCATCGCTTACTGACGAATAGTCTGCCATTGGCTTTAAAACGCTCATAACTCTGAGTTCGCAATCAGAGCTGTCGGCAATTTCTTTGGCAATTCGGATAATTCTGTCGCAGTCATACTGACTTGTGACACAGGCAAGAACTGCCGACTTCGTGTTTTTCAATTTTTTCACCTCCTTTTTTTATTGTGACTATATCATAACAGCCGTTTTTGACGGAAAAATATTCATATTGTGAACTTATTGTGAATTTTTGCTTTTTTAATAAATGAGCGCAAAATTTAAAAAAATCAGTATTTATCGGCATTTTCAGAAAATTATTTTAAAAATAGTATGTGAGTATACGAGAGTATATGAGAGTAAACAAGCGTATTTGAGAGGTTGTTCAAAGCTAAATTAAATTTTTTCAAAAAAGTGTTGACAATGGGCATAAATTGTAATATAATCATTCTCACAGTGAAAAAATACAGGAGGATATTGTTATGTCAACTTTTTTAGCTAAACCAAACGAAGTTGAGCGCAACTGGTATGTAATTGATGCAGCCGGCAAGCCACTCGGTCGTGTAGCAGCTCAGGCAGCTACTCTCCTCAGAGGTAAGAACAAGGCTACTTTTACTCCCAATGTTGACTGCGGTGATCATGTAATCATCATCAACTGCAAGGACGCTGTTCTTACAGGTAACAAGCTCACACAGAAGAAGTGGCAGCGCCACACAGGCTATATCGGCCATCTTAAGGAAACTCGTTACGATACACTTATGGCAACAAAGCCTACAAAGGCTATGGAGCTTGCCGTTAAGGGTATGCTTCCTAAAAATACACTCGGCAGAGCAGCTCTTTTAAGATTAAGACTCTTTGAGGGTGCAGAACACAATCATCAGGCTCAGAAGCCTGCAATGGTTGAAGACTAATTGAAGGAGGCAAAAGATAATGTACGATAAGACACCTTATTTTTACGGTACAGGCAGAAGAAAAAGTTCTGTTGCTCGTGTAAGACTTTATCAGGGCACAGGCAAAATCACAATCAACGATCGTGACATTGACGATTACTTTGGTCTTGAAACACTCAAGCTCATCGTAAGACAGCCTCTCGCTCTTACAGAAACAGACGAGAAGTTCGATATCGTTTGCAGAGTATCAGGCGGCGGCGTTACAGGCCAGGCCGGTGCTATCCGTCACGGCATTTCAAGAGCTCTTCTTCAGTATGACACAGAGAATCTCCGTGGCAAACTCAAGAAGGCAGGCTTCTTAACTCGTGATCCGAGAATGAAAGAGCGTAAGAAATACGGTCTTAAAGCAGCTCGTAGAGCTCCTCAGTTCTCAAAGAGATAATTGTATATTTGCCTATTATCAACCCCAAAGTCACTTATGGCTTTGGGGATTTTTATACCAAATCTCGTAGGGGCGGATATTATCCGCCCACCACAATCAAATTATTTGTTTATACATATTTAATTTGGTGTAATTAAACTTGTGTATTTATTTTGCACGCATTGCGTGCATCCGTATGCGTTGCATACGGGCGGGCGTCCAATGAACGCCCTTACTGATTTGTAAAAATGATTAACATTTTACGCTCGGGCATAATATGTTTTTTCAATATCGTACTATCTTCACGAATAGGGAGCGGCGGCTCGCCAGGCGGGCGTCCAATGAACGCCCCTACTGCTTTGTATAAATGATTAACATTCTACGCTCGGGCATTAATAGTTTTTTTAATATCATACTATTTTCACAAACTAGAAATGGCGGTTTGCTGTATATATAAAAAGGACTGAAAGATAACCTCTTTCAGTCCTTTTGGTGTTTATGGCTCTATAATAAAAGTTGGGGTAAGGGATAGAGCCTACAAAAAAATTTCAAAAAAGTAGAGCATATTTACCTAAAATCCGTTAAAATGGAATTG
>CACXYD010000204.1 GCA_902771755.1 uncultured Ruminococcus sp.
TTGCGTCAAGGAGAGATAACATATAGGTTCTGTCAATAGCCGTAAAACTTCCACCGAAAAATGCAATCTCTGCATTTTTAGTGCGTTCGCCCAAATCAGAAACCGCTTTACTAAGTGTCTGTTCAACATCAAGCGGAGTCGGCTGATATGCTTGACCTGTTATCTTATTCTGATTGCAAAAACTGCACATATGCGGACAACCGTTGTGCGGAATAAAAATTGATACATTACTGTGTTTAATAACCCATCAGCTCCAAAGCTTCTCTGGCGGCCTGTTGCTCCGCTTCTTTCTTACTTCTTCCGCCGCCTTTGCCGATTACATTACTGTTGAGATGAACTTCAATAACAAAGTGTTTGTTGTGGTCAGGACCGCTTTCACCCACGAGAACATATTCAAGCTGTTCACCGGGATTCTTCTGGATAATCTCCTGCAAGGCGGTTTTATAATCGTTAAGTTTCTTCTTCTTTGAGTTATTGATTGCAGGAATTACAAAATTAAGAATATGTTTCGATGCAGGATCAATACCACCGTCAATATAAATTGCTGCAATCAAAGCCTCAAAGGCATCCGAAAGAATTGACGGGCGTTCTGCACCGCCGTTGTTTCTTTCGCCTTTACTTAACACAAGGTACTTTCCGAGTTCAATCTGCTTTGCAAATTCAAAAAGAGTTTTCTCGCAGACAAGTGACGCTCTGAGCTTTGTCAATTCGCCTTCGGGAAGTTCGGGACAATGCTTGAAAATATAATCGGAAACAACAATTGAAAGTACCGCATCACCGAGAAATTCAAGTCTTTCATTATATTTTATATGTTTAGCCTTATGTTCATTTGCATAAGAAGAATGAGTAAGTGCCTCTGTAAGCAAATCTGTATTTTTGAATGTATAACCGATTCTCTTTTGTAAATCTTCCATTATAAAACTCCTAAAGCAACATTATTTGCAAAAATTAAAGTGATGAAGAGATCGCTTCAATAGCGTTTGCTTTTACATATTCAACAGAAAGTCTGATAGCATTTTTAACTGTAACAGCCTTGGCACTTCCGTGTGCTTTGAACACCGGCTTTGATGCACCGAGAATAGGCGCACCGCCGTATCTGTTGTAATCAAAATGCGTTTTCATATTTTTAAGGTCCTTCATAACAAGACCTGCTGCAAGTTTACCCTTGACGCTGCCCATAAACATATTTTTAATCTGATTCATCATTACAAGAGCAACGCCCTCATATGTTTTGAGAATCAAATTACCTGTAAAGCCGTCACAAACTACGACATCACACACTCCGTTCGGAATATCCCTGCCTTCTACATTTCCGATGAAATTCAAGTTGCTGTTCTGCAGTAGTTCATGCGTATTTCTGTAAAGTTCTGTTCCCTTGTGTTCTTCTGCACCAACATTGGCAAGTCCGACACGGGGGTTTTTGATACCCATAACCTTTTCCATATATATTGAACCCATAACAGCAAACTGATACAGCATTTCAGGACGGCACTCAACATTTGCACCGCCGTCCATAAGCATAAAGAATCCACTTTCAGACGGCATAACAGGAGCAAATGCGGGGCGTTTAATCCCTTTGATTCTTTTTATTGCAAGAGTTGCACCGACACACAATGCACCGCTGTTTCCTGCACTGACAAATGCATCGCCCTTGCCCTCGTTAAGCAAGCGAAGACCTACAGCCATAGAACTGTCCTTTTTTTCTTTAAGAACGGACTCAGCAGAATCTTCCATTGTGATTTTCTGTGTACAATGACAAATATCAATATTATTCATTGAAAGTGCGTTTTCCGAAAATACATTTTTAATTTTGGTTTCATCACCGGTCAAAGTTACATTTATGTTATATTCGGCAACTGCCTCAACACAGCCTTTGATAATTTCCAATGGAGCGTTATCACCGCCGAATGCGTCAACAATTATGTTCATTCCATTCACCTTAAATATCCTTTAAATAATTATCCAAACTTTTTAACGCTCTTGCAGAATAAGCAGCACCACGCTCTTTTTTATCTCTCGGTCTGTTTTCAAGCTCAGGCAGGACTCCAAAATTAGCACCCATAGGCTGAAACTTTTTAACCGATGAATCAGAAATATAGGCTGAGAGAGCACCAATCATTGTGTCATTTGGCAATGTAATTGTGCTTTCACCTTTAGCCACTCTGCATGCATTTATACCTGCCATAATTCCCGATGCGGCGGATTCCATATATCCCTCGACGCCTGTAATCTGACCTGCAAAGAAAAGATTAGGATTGTCCTTAACGGAAAAATCACTGTTAAGAATTCGTGGCGAATCAAGAAAAGTATTTCTATGCATAACACCATAACGAACAAATTCTGCATTATGAAGTGCAGGAATAAGTGAAAATACTCTCTTTTGTTCGGGAAATTTAAGATTAGTCTGAAAACCTACAAGATTGTACATATTACCGGCTTTATTTTCTTTTCTGAGCTGAAGAACCGCCCAAGGTCTGTGACCTGTTTTAGGATTCACAAGACCGACAGGTTTCATAGGACCGAAGCGAAGTGTTCCCTCACCTCTCTGTGCCATTACCTCAACAGGCATACAACCCTCATACACTTTCGGGTTGCTGACATCGCATTCATGCAAAGGTGCTCTTATCGTCACCGTCACCTTTATCATATCTTGACGCACAAAAGGCATACTCCATATCAATGCTTTCAGCAGTTACAATAGGAGCGGCGGCATCAAAAAATGAAAGAGAAGAACCGAACATTCCTCTTATATATTCAGCAAGTGGTTCGGAAGTAAGAGGTCCGCTTGCCAGAACCGTGATTTCATCCTTCGGAATTTCACAAACTTCTTCCTCGTAAACCTTAATAAGTTCATTATTTTTTATGCCTTCCGTTGCAAGAGATGAAAAAATATCTCTGTCAACGGCAAGTGCGCCGCCTGCAGGAACTCTGCAAGCATCTGCACATTTCATAAGGAAAGAATCGAGTCTGCGCATTTCTTCTTTTAATAGTCCTGCGGCACTTTCCACACGCAAGGCTTTAAGAGAATTTGAACAAACAAGTTCGGCATACTTTTCGGTATGATGAGCCGGTGTTTTTTTATTCGGTTTCATTTCATAAAGATGCACTTCTATCCCGTGTGAGGCAATTTGCATTGCCGCCTCACAACCTGCAAGTCCTGCACCGATTACATTAATATGCATTTATTTATCATCCGTATCTGCTGTTTTAGTATAACCGCATCCTTCTGTTGCACAGAATAATGTCGGCTTTTTGCCTTTTTTCTTGTGGAACAACCGTAGAAAATTCTTTTTGTCTTTGTATGTTTTACAATAACATCGCCGCCGCACTTTGGGCATTTTACACCTGTTTTTTCTACATATTTAATGATATTTTTACATTCAGGATATCCGGGGCAGGCAATAAATTTTCCGTATCTGCCGACTTTAACTACCATTTGACGGCCGCATTTATCGCAGATGATGTCGGTTTCATCCTCTTTAAGGTGAAGCTTCACACCTTCCATATCTGTTTTTGCTTTTTTGAGAGTTTTGTCAAAATCGCCGTAGAAATTATCAAGCAAAGCATGCCATTCTTCTGTTCCCTTTTCAACCTTATCAAGGTCTTCCTCCATTTGATTTGTAAATTTAACATTTACAATCTTCGGAAAACGCTCTTTCATAAGATTGGTTGTAACCTCACCGAGTTCTGTCGGAACAAGGCTTTTGCCCTCACGCTTAACATATTCGTGGCTTGTAATTGTTGTTATAGTTGCGGCATAAGTTGACGGTCTGCCGATGCCGTACTCCTCAAGAGCTTTGATGAGTGATGCCTCCGTATATCTTGCCGGCGGCTGTGTAAAGTGCTGGTTCTTCTTCAACTCTTTACATCTTACCGTCATATCCTTTTCGAGCGGCGGAAGTTGTGTGGTTTTTTCTTCTTCAACATCCTTGCTTTCAACATAAAGGGTTGTAAAGCCTTCAAAATCGACTCTGTATCCCGATGCCTTGAATGTATAACCATTGGCTACAATATCAGCCTGTGTGGTTTTCTGGATGCAATCAGCCATTTGCGATGCAGTAAATCTGTTCCAGATGAGCTTGTAGAGCTTATACTGATCAGATGTAAGGCTTGCCTTTACGCTGTCGGGAGTAAGTGACGGCATTGACGGTCTGATTGCTTCATGACCGTCCTGTGCGTTACTTCTTGATTTAAAAAATCTTGGCTTTGGCGGAAGGAACTTTTCGCCGTAAGCATTTTTAATATATTCGGTTACTTCTTCAATAGCAACATTAGAAATTCTGAGTGAGTCGGTTCTCATATATGTAATAAGACCGGTTGCACCCATACCTTCGATATCAACACCTTCGTAGAGTTCCTGAGCAACCTTCATTGTTCTTCTTGACTGAAAACCGAGTTTTCTCGATGCCTCCTGCTGAAGAGTTGATGTTATAAACGGCGGTGCAGGAGATTTTTTTCTTGTACCGTTCTTTACTTTTGTAATTACATACTCGGCATCTTTGAGATCGGCCTCAATTTTATCGGCCTGTTCACCGTTAGTAATCTTAATTTTACCGTTTTCATCGGAATATAAAGATGCAGAAAAAGATTTTCTGCTGCCCTTTGGAATAAACTTTGCGTCAATTGACCAGTATTCTTCGGGTTTGAACTTTCTGATTTCTTCTTCTCTGTCAACGATAATTCTTACAGCAACAGACTGAACTCGACCTGCAGAAAGTCCTCTTCTTATTTTCTGCGAAATAAACGGACTGAGTTTATAACCGACAAGTCTGTCAAGAATTCTTCTTGCCTGCTGAGCATTTACAAGGTCAATATTGATCGATCTCGGGTGACTCATACCGTTTGTAACACCGGATTTTGTGATTTCATTGAATTCCACACGGTTTGTTTCATCTGTAGGCAAACCAAGAATATAGGCAAGATGCCACGAAATTGCCTCTCCCTCACGGTCAGGGTC
This sequence comes from uncultured Ruminococcus sp., assembly GCA_902771755.1. GTDB lineage: Bacteria > Bacillota > Clostridia > Oscillospirales > Acutalibacteraceae > Ruminococcoides. The sequence continues at coordinate 4,958 of CACXYD010000204.1, forward strand.
GGTTGCGAGATAAATATGCTCGCTTTTTTCAGCGGCT
>CACXYD010000205.1 GCA_902771755.1 uncultured Ruminococcus sp.
AAAAGAAATTAATCCGCCGATTGCGCGCGACCTCGGTATTGTGTTACAAAACTATAACAATTTGCGTGATTTTGAGAAAATATTCATAGAATACGCCAAGGAATATACAAAAAATCTATAAAAAATGAATAAAATTGCAAAAAATGTGAAAATTTTATGAATAATACTTGCATTTTTATTCATTATGTGCTATGATACCCTCACATTGAAAATTCAAATGAATTTATGGAGGGAAAGAAAATGAAAAAGTTTTTATGTATTGCACTGGCATTGGTGCTCACACTTGGCATGGTAGCCGCATTCGCCGCTTGCTCTAAAGACAAGGGCAGTGAACAAACAACCGTTGCTACCGAAAATCAGAAAGTTAAGGTTGTAGATATCGAGCTTTCTCAAGAAGAGTATGCTTTCGGTGTGAATAAGGATGATGCCGATTTACTCAAGAAGACCAATGACTTGATTAAAGAGCTTAAATCAAACGGTAAGTTTGATGAAATCTGTGACCACTACTTTGGTAACGGCACACCGACAGAAGTGATGTCTGCTGAAGAGGATAGTTCAAAAGACCAATTGTTGGTGGCTACCAATGCAGCGTTTGAGCCGTTTGAGTTCAAAAAAGGCGAAGCATATCTTGGCATTGATATGGAAATCGCAAAATTACTTGCGGATTCTCTCGGTAAAGAATTGGTTATCAAGAACATGAAGTTTGAAGCGGTTATTACTTCCGTGCAGCAGGGCAAGGCAGATATTGCCATGGCAGGTCTTACCGTCACACCGGAACGCGCCAAACAAGTTAATTTCTCTGATTCTTATTACAATGCAGCGCAGAAACTTGTCGTGAAAGGTGACGATACTACTTTTGATGCATGCAAGACAAAAGAAGATGTTGAAGCTATCTTAGCGAAATATGATGCTTCCACTGTAATAGGTGGTCAAAACGGTACGACCGGGCAAAGCTATGTAGAAGGAAGTGAAGATTTTGGTTTTGCGGGTGTAAAGGCAACCTGGAAAGGGTATGATAATGCTTCCCTTGCTATTCAAGATTTAATTAACGGTAATGTGAATCTTGTGATTATCGACTCTGCTCCGGCAGATGCTGTCACTAAAGCCATGAACGCAACAGCATAAACATAGTAATTCATATCCCACCTCTTTCGAGGAGGTGGGATATTTGAGTTTTATAGGGGAGTATGAAGACTTATGTTTGCAAAAAAATTTGATGTTTTTTGGGATGTGTTTATTAATCATGGCGGTCTCAACACTGTTTTGGAAGGGTTAAAAAACACACTTTTGATTGCGGTTATCGGTCTGCTTATTGGTATTGTGATTGGTACTTTACTGGCAACAATTCGTGTGCTGCCGAAAAACAATATTATAGTAAAAATACTGGACAAAATCGCCGTGTTTTATGTCAGCATTTTTAGAGGCACACCAATGGTTGTGCAATTGTTGATTTTTTATTATGTCTTAATGCCGTTGGCAGGTTTACACTTACAATCGGTACCTGTAGCAATTGTTGTGTTCGGATTGAATTCAGGTGCCTACATTAGTGAAATCATGAGAGCAGGTATTATGTCTGTTGACCCGGGACAAATGGAGGGCGGCAGAGCGGTCGGCTTGTCTTACGGGACAACGATGATGAAAATCATTATTCCGCAAGCGGTAAAAAACATTTTGCCAACCTTGGGTAATGAGTTTATTACTTTGATTAAAGAAACTTCCATAGTCAGTTTTATCGGTGCGATGGATTTGTATGTTGCATTCCAAAATATAGGTAATAATAACTACGAATATATGATTCCGTATCTGTTTATGGCAATAATTTATATTGTACTTGTCGTGATTATTTCCTTAATCATCAGAATTATGGAAAGGAGTTTGAGAAAAAGTGATAAAAGTTTGTAATTTACATAAAAAATTCGACGACAACCATGTTTTGCGTGGAATTAATTATGAAATTCAAAAAGGGGAAAAAATCGTTGTTATCGGACCCTCAGGCTCCGGAAAATCCACATTTTTAAGATGTTTAAATTTGTTGGAAACGCCTACCGAAGGTGAAATTTATTTTGCCGGTGAACAAATCAATGACAAAAAATGTGATATTAACAAAGTGCGTCAAAAAATGGGAATGGTGTTTCAACATTTTAATTTGTTTAACAATAAGACCATTTTGGATAATATAACATTATCACCCGTACATAACAAACTTATGACGAAGGAAGAAGCAGAGAAAACCGCCATGGATTTATTGGAAAGAGTTGGTCTTTCAGATAAAGCAAATGCGTACCCGAGTCAGCTTTCGGGTGGACAAAAGCAGAGAGCGGCAATTGTGCGTTCGCTTGCTATGGGTCCGGAAGTAATACTTTTTGACGAGCCAACCTCGGCACTTGACCCCGAAATGGTGGGTGAAGTGTTGGATGTCATGAAAAAGCTTGCCAAAAAAGGTATGACTATGGTTGTGGTGACCCACGAAATGGGTTTTGCCAGAGAAGTGGCTGACAAGGTGTTGTTTATGGATGAAGGCATTATCCAAGAAGAGGCGGAGCCTGGAGAATTTTTCACCAATC
>CACXYD010000206.1 GCA_902771755.1 uncultured Ruminococcus sp.
AGGGTATATATCCTATTAAAAGCCTCATAAAACCGCTTATTTGGCTTTTTGTTGTGAAAAGGGTATATTTACCCTAACTTCACTTTGTCATTTAAGCTACAGAAAACTTTTGCTATGCTACAAAAACATATTGAAAGAATTAAAATATGAGGGGAGGTTGCGAGTGTGATAGCAAGTTCATTACAGATTACAGCGTCTTTGTTTTTGGTTATAGGCGGACTTATCGGAGGATTGTGCGGAACTGTTTTTGCTTTTATTTCAGCGGTACTTTCGACCGTTGCGCTGATTATGATTATAAGAAAAAGACGAAACCACAATAATGATCAATAGACATTGCAATGGTCAGCGGCGGCAATCGCTTTGTTACTTTTACATGATTTGATTTTGCATATATTTTTCGCCGACACAAATTATTCTTTTAAGAAATTATGCAACAAACAAAAACTCGGGCAATCGTTATGGATGCCCGAGTTGATTTTTGTTTATTTTTGAAAATTATTTTTCATGCCTGTTGCACACTAACGCACTAAACTATATTATGTTTAATTTATAATTTACGCATTATTACTTTACGCTACTGCATTATAATCAAAGTGCAATGATTTTTTGAGAGATTTCTGCCGGGGAGTATACTGTGCCTACGCACTTGTACTCCTCGGTTTCTTCTTTTGTTTTGAATCCCCAACCGTAGAGTACGGCAAGGAAGTCCATACCGATTTCTTCCGCACCGTTTGCCTCGATTGTGCTGTCGCCGACAAGGATACTTTCTTCAACGGAAACGCCTGTCTGTTCACAAGCCTGCAAAAGCAAGTGGCTCTTTGTAAGGTTTGTGCCGACATCTGTTGCACATACCGCATCGAAAACATCGGATGCCTCATAGGTTTCGAGCATATCGGTTGTGAACATTCTGTGCTTTTGAGTTGCGATTGCAAGCTTAAAGCCGTTTTTCTTGAGTTCACGGAGAGCGTCATAAATTCCGTCATAGACGGTGAACATCTCCTTGCCCTTCTGAGAATAAAGCTTGCTGTAATTTTTTACCGCATATTCAATTTCGTCATCACTCATATTAAAGAGCGTTTTAAAACCATATTCAAGCGGTGCGCCGATTACACCGTAGAGTGCGCTGTGTTCAACAGGCTCATAGCCCATTGCAACAGCTGTTGTATTGAAACAATATAAAATTCCGGGTGCTGTGTCGGCAAGAGTGCCGTCAAAGCCAAAAATAACTAATTTTTTCATAAAACCACCCAATCTGCAAATAGATAAAATTCATAAACAAATTTTTAAAATTTCTTACAAAAGTCTTTTGTCCTGCAAATATGGAAATACATCTTAAAGTGAATTATACCATTTTATGGAGATAAATACAATACTTATTTTCTCACAAGTATGATTTTGGGAATAAAAGCGCCGTAAAATATGCTATTATTGTTCTTTTGTAATCATATGTCAGTCAAAATCAATCAAAAACAGGGCTTGCAACCCACTTTATTTCTTGACAACATTGTGCGTGCGTTATAAAATTGAAGTACATTATTTATTGAAAGGTTATTTTATTATGGCTTCGACAAAGCACAAAAATCCGCCTGCTAAACCTAAAGAAAAATATTCGGTAAAACAGGCGCTTACAAACTACTATCTGCTTGTTATGTTCACGCTTTTTCCGCTGTTTTTCACGGACGCATATTTTAACATCAGGCACGATAAATATTACTTTTTTATTATACTGACGGGCATTCTCATTGTTGCGGAATTTCTTATTGTTATGTCTGCAAGCGTTGAAACTCCGCCCGATGAACCTAAACTTGAAAAACCTAAACCGAAACATTTCTATGAAAATTTCTCGTTTATGGATTGGGCTTTCGTTGCATTTCTCGGAATAAATGTGATATCAACACTTTTGTCCTCAAGTCCATCGGATGCACTTTTGGGTACTCAGGGACGAAACAACGGTCTTATTCTAATGGCATTTTATACAGCCGCATATTTTCTGATTACTCGGTGCTTTAAGTATTTTGAGTACATATTCGTTGCACTTGCATTTGGTTCAATGATAGTTTACGCACTTGCAATACTCAACGCATTTTATGTTGATCCTCTCGGAATGTTTACTCAGCTGAGCGATCAACAGACTATTACCGACTTTACTTCAACAATCGGCAACAAGAACCTGCTTTCAAGCTACATCTGCATTGCGATGCCTGTTACGATTGCAATGTCGGTTATTACGGAAAAAACTTTGCTCAGAGCAATTTATCTTGTAGCAACGGGATTTGGCTTTGCGGCACTTATGACTGCCGACAGCGACTCGGGTATTCTCGGCATGGCTGTATTCATGGTTGTTTACCTTATATGGTTCTCAAACAGAATTGTAAGACTGAAAAGGTGAAAGATAAATACTCCTTCATTTGTAATTGAATTCAAAACAAAAAAATTGAGAATAAGATGGAAGTACCCGATTTTATGAATTATGGCAGCAAGTTTTCACAAACTGATTTTGTGGAAAAGATTGCGCGTATTGCCAAAAGAGCAGGTG
>CACXYD010000207.1 GCA_902771755.1 uncultured Ruminococcus sp.
GCTCACAGTTGCAAAGAAACCTTTGCAGTTGCAGGCAAAGCCTGCAGTTAAGAGAATTATAACTACGCGAAGCGTAACTATGAACGATAGTGAATAACTGCAAACAATGTTTGCAACTGCGCGTGAAACGCGCAACTAACAAAGGCAGGTGCCGCGCACCCAATATCATTAAGTTAAGAAATGAGTTCCATACAAAGTATGGGGCTCGTTTTTTTTGAAGTTTTTCAAAAAAATGCTTGACAAATTGCTCAAAATGTGCGGCTGATTTTGTTTGCCATATAGTCCAACAAACAAAATCAGCCCTTGTAATTAGAAGTGTATTTCGATTGCAAGGAGGTTTCAAAATGAGCAATGCACGAAGAGTAAAAAGAAGTTTAAAAAACTGTATTAACGAAGTTTCATTAAAAAAGGATTTGTATTGTTACAATCCGGGTGTTGATTTTAGCAGAGATAGAAAACTAACATTTTCTGAAATGTTAAAAGCAATTCTTTGTTTTAGTGGCAAATCACTTAACAAAGAATTGCTTGAGATTTTTGGCTGCAAATCAAATATTGCATCAGTTTCCGCATTTGTTCAACAAAGAGATAAAATCAAACCATCTGCTTTTGAAGAGTTATTCCATCAATTCACAGACAGTATCACTTCAAATAAATTGTTTTTAGGATATCGCTTACTTGCGGTTGATGGCTCAGATTTTAGTACACCTGACTTTCAACAGAAAAGTAATGGTGAAATCAGTAATTTATATCATTTGACTGCTCTGTTTGATTTGTGTGCTAAAGTATATACTGATGCTTATATTCAAAAGCCTTTTGAGAAAAACGAACACAAGGCGCTTGTGGAAATGGCTAAAAGAACATGTTTTCTTCATCCGACCATTTTTATTGCCGATAGAGGATTTGAGTCACTTAACAATATGGCGCATATTCAGGAACTTGGACAATTCTTTTTATTACGTTTCAAAGACATTAACAGTAATGGCATAGCAAGCGGATTTGATTTGTCTGAGTTCGGTGACACATTTGACATTTCTTTCGATTTGAAAATGATGAGAAAGCAGACTAATCAAACAAGGGAACTATTCAAAGACAAAAATCATTACAAATTTATTGCCCATAACACTACTTTTGATTTCTTACCTAAAAGATTGAGAAAAAGTGATCCGTTGGATATATTTAATCTAAAATTCAGGTTGGTACGTTTTGAACTCTCTAATGGTAATTATGAAGTCATTGCAACAAATCTGAATACTTCTGATTTTCCACCGGAGAAACTCAAAGCAATTTATGCTATGCGTTGGGAAATTGAAACCTCTTTTCGAGGCTTAAAATACGCTCTTGCATTAAGAAATTTTCATTCAAAAAAACCGGAGGGTATCCTCCAAGAAATATTCGCCAAACTCACCATGTACAACTTTACTCAAATGATAATATCTCAAATCATCATTGTTAAAGACCAACGAAAATATCTCTACAAAATCAATTTTTCCGTTTCAGTACTTGCTTGTCGTAGGTTATTCCTTGGGTTCAGCCCCCCAAATGAAGTTGAAGCTACTATTCAAAGACATATTCTTCCAATTCGTCAGGAACAGCACAAGCCAAGAACCGTCAAATCATCAACTTGTGTTAGCTTCTCTTACAGATTAGCATAACTCGTTTTAGATTTCAATGATTAATTCAAGCAGACTTTGTCTGTTCTTTTCGTTATGCCTTTTTGGAAGAAAAAACACAATGTACGGCTTTCCCTGTACATTGTGTTTTTTAAAAAAGTCTTAACTTAATGATATTGTTCAGCAAATCCTTCTTTTTTATTCAGCAGTCGGCGGTCAGCAGTCAGCAAATGTGCGGGACGCCCGATTTTTTAGGCACAAGGCACAGGTAGGGGCGGATATCATCCGCCCGAAAGAAGAAAGAAGGATGGTGGAAGCGAAGCGGTGCTTAGCAGTATGATTCCATATTCTACATCAACTTAGTACTTAGGATTTTGAATGGCTGACTGCCGGCTGCTGACTGCTGACGGCTGACAAAAAGGGACTTGTGAAGCTGTTTGCCTCACAAGTCCCTTTTTCTCTTTATGCTTCCGGTGAAAAATCATCTTTGCCGAAGCCGCACGCCGGGCAGGCAAAATCATCACCTAAATCTTCCCATTTTACGCCTTCTGCGTCTTCATCATACACATAGCCGCAAACATTGCATACATATTTCATTGGAATCTCCTCCTGTCTATTTTTAAACTAATTGCTTAGTTTATTTTTGTAATCCAGCCGAACTTATCTTCTTTCTTGCCCCACTGAATACCGGTTAATTCATCATATAACCACTGGGTGAGTTCGCCGATTTTGCCGTCGTTAATGGTGTATTTTACACCGTCATACGCAATTTCGTGGACGAGTATATGCATGGTCGTACACCTAATCCTTGTGTCTTGTGCAACTCGCATATCAAGTGGGGCGAGCTGCTGAGGGCTGCCGATACTTATGGTTGCGACATGATAGCTACCGGCCATTATGCC
>CACXYD010000208.1 GCA_902771755.1 uncultured Ruminococcus sp.
TTCTCATTAAATGTTCCGTTTTCGACTATTCCGAATGGAGGGCTCTCACAATAATGGACATCGGATCCCTGGAACTTTTTATCGATCTGCGCGAATCCGGAAGCCTTTCGGCTGCCGCCAAAAACCACTATCTTACGGAATCGACCGTCAGCAAGCGGCTCGTCTCTCTCGAAAATGAGCTCGGAGTCCGCCTGTTCGAGCGCGGAAAAGGCAGGAACCGCATCCGTCTCACCGTAGAAGGGGCGGCTTTCTATGATATCGCCCGCCGCATGCTGATCCTGAACACCCAGGCCATGCATCTGCAGGATAACCGGGTCCGCCACTACCTGACAGTCAGCAGCATCAACAGTATGCAGGATTATTCGCTTCCGGATTTTATCAAGGCATTCCGAAAGGAGCACCCCGAAATCTTCTTTTCCCTCGAGGATCACAGATCCACAGGGATCTATACTCTGCTGGAGCATCAGCGCATCGACATCGGGATTACCCAGGCGCCGTCCCCCTATCCTGATCTCGAAGCTCTCCTGCTCTTTGAGGAGGAATACAGGGTCGTATTTAAAAAAGAGGGCAACCGGGAAGAATACGAACATGGAATTCATCCTTCCGCCCTCAAGGCAGAACGGTACATCCGCACCGACCTTTTCGCCGATATCTCTCATCTCGGCAGGTTTGAGCATTGTTCTGAACATATTGTTCAAACCGAGAATAACAGCCGCACCATCACTGCTTCCGCCGGCAAGACCTGCCTGTGTGGGAATCTTCTTGTCAATGTCGATATGAACGCCCTTGACATCCATTTTGCAGAAATCAAAGAATTTGTAAGCCGCCTTTGCACAGATATTTGAATCATCACACGGAACACCGTCATAGTTACAGGAAATTGTCACCGTACCGCTGTCGTTGTCTGTGATTGTGATTGTATCGTACAAATCAACAGCCTGCATAACAGTTGAAATATCGTGATAGCCGTCTGCTCTCTTTGAAAGAACATCGAGAGAAAGATTTATTTTTGCCGGAGCAAGAACTTTTACTTCCATATTTTAACCCTTTTTCAGTTCATCAAGAAATTCTTTGATTCTTTCAAGTGCAATTTTAAGATGCTTGATAGAATACGAATATGACACACGGACAAAGCCTTCGCCCGATTCACCGAATGCAGTACCCGGAACAACGGCAACATGCTTGTCCACAATAAGTCTTGTACAGAATTCTTCACTTGTAAGACCTGTGCTTTTGATGCACGGGAATACATAGAATGCACCGAGCGGTTCAAAACAGGTAAGTCCCATTGCGTTAAAGCTGTCAACAACAAGTCGTCTTCTCATATCATACTCGCCACGCATCATTTCTACATCCTTGTCACCGTTACGCAGAGCCTCAATAGCGGCATACTGTGCGGTTGTAGGAGCAGACATAATTCCGTACTGGTGGAGTTTTGTCATCTGAGCAATAACAGGGGCAGGACCGAGTGCATAACCGAGTCGCCAACCCGTCATGGCATATGATTTTGAAAAGCCGTTTACAACGATTGTACGCTCGTACATACCGTCAATTTCGGCAATAGAAACATGGTTCTTATTGCCGTATGTAAGTTCACAATAGATTTCGTCCGAAAGAACAAAGATATCGTGTTCTCTGATTACCTCTGCAATTTCTTCAAGGTCTTCTCTCTCCATAATTGCACCTGTTGGGTTGTTCGGGAACGGAAGTACAAGAAGTTTTGTCTTAGGAGTAATTGCGGCACGAAGGTCTGATGCTTTAAGTCTGAAATTATCTTCATTTTTTGTGTTGATAATAACAGGCACACCGTCTGCCATTACTGTAAGCGGTTCGTAGCAAACAAATGACGGTTCGGGAATGATGACCTCATCACCCGGATCAAGCAATGTTCTGAAAACAAGGTCAATTGCCTCACTGCCGCCGACAGTTACAAGAGTTTGCTTTTTGGCATCGTACTCAATGCCGAATCTTCTTTTGTAGTAAGCGGCAATTTCTTCACGAAGTTCGGCAAAGCCTCTGTTCGGAGAATACCATGTCTTACCTTTTTTAAGGCTGTTAATGCCCTCTTCACGGATGTGCCACGGTGTCTGAAAATCGGGTTCACCGATACTCAGAGAAATGACATCGTCCATTTCGTTAGCTATATCAAAAAACTTACGGATACCCGAAGGTTTTACCGTTGAAATCTTTTTATTAATAAAATTATTGTAATCTATCACAGAATCAAATGCCTCCCGTCACGCTTCTCCTCATCGCTGAAAAGACACGCACCTCTGTCCTTGTAGCGTCGCATAATAAAGTGTGTACCTGTTGAAAGCACACCGTCAATTGTAGAAAGTTTTTTGGCAACAAACATTGCGATGTCCTGCATTGACTCGCCCCTTACAATGAGTGCAAAGTCATATGTACCTGCCATAAGGTAAAGAGATTCAACCTCTTCAAAACCCATACAGAGTTCTGCCATTTCGTCAAAGCCTGTTTCCTTTTTTTTTTTTTTCTGTAGTT
>CACXYD010000209.1:0-1034 GCA_902771755.1 uncultured Ruminococcus sp.
ACCGTCCCGGTGCAAGACCAGAGGAGGTTGTTGACGAGGTTCTCGACCTCTTTATCGAACTCGGTGCCGATGAAGATCAGCTTGAGTTCCCTGTAATCTACGCATCAGCCCGTGACGGCTATGCATCTGAGGATTATCATGAACCCGGTACAGATATGAAACCTCTCTTTGATGCAATTGTAAGAGAAATCCCTGCTCCACAGGGCGATATGAACGGCGGACTCCAGCTTCTTATCTCTAATATAGACTCCGACAAGTTTGTTGGCAGAATCGGTGTAGGCCGTGTTGAGAGAGGTACTGCAAAGAACGGACAGGCTGCTGTTCTCTGTCACACAGACGGTACAACACAGAATGTAAGAATTGCAAAGCTCTATCAGTTTGAAGGCCTTAAGAGAGTTGAGTGTGACACAGCAACAGTAGGCGACATCGTTTGCGTAAGCGGTGTTCAGGATATCAACATCGGTGAAACAATCTGTTCAAACGATTGTGTTGAGCCGCTTCCATTCGTAAAGATTGACGAGCCCACAGTTTCAATGAACTTTATCGTAAACAACTCACCGTTTGCAGGCAGAGAGGGTAAGTATGTAACTTCCCGTAACCTCCGTGACAGACTTTTCAAAGAGATTGAAACAAATGTTGCTCTCCGTGTTGAAGAAACAGACAGCGCCGATACATTCAAGGTATCGGGCAGAGGTGAACTTCACCTTTCAATCCTTATCGAAACAATGCGCCGTCAGAACTACGAATTTCAGGTTTCCCGTCCACAGGTTATCACAAAGATGATTGACGGCAAACTTCATGAGCCTATGGAATTTCTTATTATCGAAGTTCCCGACACATATGTCGGTCCTGTAATGGAAAAACTCGGTTCAAGAAAGGGCGAACTTATCAATATGGGTACTCGTGAAGGCGGTGTTACTCACATTGAATTCAGAATTCCGTCAAGAGGTCTTATGGGTTATCGCCCTGAATTCCTTACAGATACAAACGGTAACGGTATTATGAACCATGTATTTGACGGTTATGAGCCATAC
>CACXYD010000209.1:1046-3543 GCA_902771755.1 uncultured Ruminococcus sp.
GAAACAGGCGAAACTGTAACTTACGGTCTTTATGCCGCTCAGGAGAGAGGCAGACTCTTTATCGGACCGGGTGTTCCTGTTTATGAGGGTATGATTGTTGGTGCAAGTCCAAAGTCTGAGGATATCACAGTTAATGTCTGTAAGAAAAAGCACATCACAAACACTCGTGCATCGGGTTCTGATGATGCCCTCAAGCTTACACCTCCGACAATTATGTCACTTGAACAGTGCCTTGAATTCATCGCCGATGATGAGCTTGTTGAGGTTACTCCCGAAAATATCCGTATGCGTAAGCGTATTCTTTCAAAAGAACAGCGTATGAAACAGGCATTCCGTAAGAAATAATTAAAACAATGAGTTATGTAATTCTTGACCTTGAATGGAACGGTTCATACAGCAAGGTTCTGCACAAATTTGTCAATGAAATAATTGAAATCGGTGCGGTTAAGCTTGATGATGAACTGAATGTATGCGATACCTTTACAATGCTTGTTGCCCCTAAAATCGGCAAAAAGCTTTGCAGTAAGGTAAGACAGCTTACTAAAATAACAAATGAAGAGTTGAAGGACGAGGGTGTCAGCTTTATCAAAGCAATCAGCCTGTTCTCGGAATTTCTGGGTGACGGTGTGCTTATGACATGGAGCGACTCCGATCTTCACGCTCTTATCGAAAACTACAGCTACTACACGGGCAGAACCAGACTTCCGTTTCTCACACGCTATTGCAATCTGCAAAGCTATTGTGAAGATTGTCTTGATTTGCACGATTCGTCATGTCAGCTGGGACTTGGTGCTTGTGCCGAAATGGCAGGTGTTGATTTTTCGGAAGATGATCAGCACAGAGCGCTTGCCGATGTGTACCTCACATTGGAATGTATGAAGGCTTTTTACGGTAAATATCCGTTAAAGCCGTACATAAAGGATGCTGTTTGTGACGAATTCTATGACAGACTTTTGTTCAAAAATCATTTTGTTACAGACATCAACAGTCCCGATGTTGACAAAAGCGTTATGTATTTCGATTGTGAAGATTGCGGAAAACCGCTTGTTCAGCTTTCAAAGTGGCGACTTCACAACAAAAGCTTTACCGCCGAATTTTCCTGTAAATATTGCAGAAAAAAGTTCAACGGCAGAGTATCCTTTAAAAAGAAGTTTGACGAAGTTTCGGTAAAGAAAAAGCTCAACGAAAAGGTTGAGAAGAAACCCGAAACAAAAGAACAGATCAACACCATTTCGGCAAACTGAGTGCATTTTTGCATATGGAGTTATTTTTATGATTATTAAGTTTTTTGATAAACTTCATTATCAACTTCCTTTATCGGAAGAACATATAAATGATATAATCAAAAGTAATTCTAAGTATGGTGCTAACATCAAGAGAGATGATTATTCCTATGATGTGATATTCACGGATAAGGGTTTTAAAATGAAGTTTGTACCGACTAAAAATTACGGTGGAATTTATAGTATAAGTCCAATTTTTTTAGGTAAGATTGAGGAGAAGATTGGTTATTCTGATTTAACAATCAGAACGATTCCAAGTCCGGCGATTGTTGTTGTTTTCATAATCTTTTCGTTTCTCTTCTTTATCGGTGGTAATCTTATTTTGACAGGAACGCTTAATCCTCGTTTTAAAGGTGTAGGTTTTGTGATTATATTCTTTTGTGTGTTCATACAACTTACTAATATGTTCTTCAATAATATGAAAAGCATTGTTGACGGATTATTTAATAATTATCAGATTCAGGATAACTAAGATTTTTAATTGTTATCATCTTAAACATTATATAGGGCAGAGCGTTTTGTTCTGCCCTTTTTTTGTTAATACAGATGATTGCGCCGTACACCTTACAATACACACCGAATTTTCACATACTATTTTCTTGCTTTCAACATTAATTCAGCCGTATTTCATATACTTTTCACTTTGGGGCTTTATTATATCTACAACATCAAAAAACAACACCGACATTCGATGAAGTCTTTTGAAAATATAACTTTTAATCGGAGGCATAGTTATGAACGATAACTTTGAAAACAATAACAACAGTTATGACGGTTATTCGTCAGATAATAATACTGCTGACAACAGCTATCAGGATATTCATTCATCATCAGATTCACAGTCTGCATCAACTGCAGAAAACACAGAAAGCTCTTATGAATGGAACACAAATTCAACATCAAGCGTAAATTCGGGTGAGTACCGCCATTCATATATAAACGGTAACAACGAGAATGCATCACACAACCCGAATCGTTATGAAAGTGCTTATTCAACAAACACAACATCGGGTACATCTTCACAGAACTACTCATCAAATTCATACGGTTCACAGTATTCATCAAACCCGTATTCTTCACAGCAGACACAGCAAACTAACAACTATTCATACGGCAATCCGTCACAGAATCCATACGGCACACAGTCGGGTTCACCGTATGCAAATCATCAGTATGCCGCTCCAAAGGCTAAGAAAGCTAAAGTTAAAAAGCCT
>CACXYD010000210.1 GCA_902771755.1 uncultured Ruminococcus sp.
AGGAACAGGGCGTAACTTTAAAGGTTATTTCAGGCGACAGCGTTAAAACGGTTAAAAATATTGCTCTTGATACAGGAATTGAGGGTGCAGAAAATGCAATTGATATGTCAACCGTAACAACCGACAAAGAGCTTGAAGATGCGGCAGAGCGTTGTAATGTATTTGGCAGAGTAACTCCGGCTCAAAAGAAAAAGCTTGTTGTAGCACTCAAAAAGCACGGCCATTCGGTTGCCATGACAGGTGACGGTGTAAACGATGTTCTCGCACTCAAAGAGGCAGACTGTTCCGTTGCAATGGCATCGGGCAGTGATGCCGCACGAAATGTGTCACAGCTTGTACTTGTAAACAATGATTTTGGAGCAATGCCGAGTGTTGTGGCAGAGGGCAGACGAACAATCAATAACCTTGAACGAAGCTCTGCACTCTACCTTGTAAAGACAATTTATTCGGTTATTCTCTCAATATTCTTTATATTCTTCCGCATAGGATATCCGTTTGAACCTATACAGCTTACACTTGTGGGTGCATTAACTGTTGGATTGCCGTCATTTGTCCTCGCACTCCAGCCGAATAAAGATATCGTAAAGGGTAACTTTACCGTAAATATAATAGCACGGTCGTTGCCAACGGCAATATGTGTTTCTGTCGATACGATTTTACTTGCAATTTTAACGCATATGATAAATATACCTCAGGCACAATTCTCAACTCTCTGCGTATATCTTACCGCATTTGCCTGCATGTTGCTTGTAGTCAGATTGTCAATTCCGTTCAATCCGCTCAGAGCCGTTATGGTAATCGGCTGTTCGGCAGGAATAATAGTAGGTTCAATTTTCTTTGGCGGCTTGTTCTCGCTTGCACCGCTTACATTTGATAGTATCATATTGCTTGTAATTTTTGCTGTAGGCACATTTGTTGTATTCAATGTACTCTATAACATAGCACAGCATTATATAGAAAAATTCAAAAAGGAAAGTCATATTAAATTGATTGAAAAAAGAAATGCAAACAGACAAAAACGCTGAAAAATTAATCAAACAACTTAATAATCATGGCTATGAGGCTTTTATAGTAGGCGGTTGTGTTCGTGATTATCTTCTCGGCTTGACTCCGCATGATACGGATATTTGCACAAACGCTTTGCCCGAACAGACTAAGAAGTGCTTTGAAAATTACCATACATTTGATACGGGAATGAAACACGGCACAATTTCCGTTGTATGTGACGGCGAAGTCTATGAAATCACAACCTACCGTATTGACGGCGATTACTCCGACAATCGTCATCCCGACAGCGTAAGCTTTACACGAAACATAAATGAAGATTTGCGCCGCCGTGATTTCACGGTAAACGCTATGGCATATAATACAGAATACGGTCTTGTTGACCCATACGGCGGTAAAAATGACCTTGAGAGTAAAATTATCCGTTGCGTCGGAAATCCCGATACACGCTTTAACGAAGACGCTCTGCGAATCTTACGGGCATTACGCTTTGCGTCTGTTTACGGATTTTCAATTGAAGAGAACACATCAAAGTCCATAATCAAAAATGCAAATTTACTTAAAAACATTGCAATAGAGCGTGTGACTTCGGAATTTTTAAAGCTGATTTGCGGCAAAGATGCCGTGAAAATTCTTGACATCTACAGAGAGGTTATTGCAGTAATAATACCCGGAATCAGAGTTATGTTTGACTTTGACCAGAATAACATTCATCATTCGCATGATTTATGGCATCATACCTTGACTGCACTCGGTACAATCGAACCAAACCCGATACTTCGTATGACAATGCTCCTGCATGATATCGGCAAGCCTTCGGTAAAAACTACCGATAACGGCGGTCAGTCGCATTTTCAGGGGCATCAGCTTGAAAGCAAAAAAATTGCAGATAAAATTCTGCATAGATTAAGATTGCCGTCTGATTTTATTGACAAGACACTATTGTTGATTGAATATCATGATGTTCGTTTTAACGGCAGTAAAAAGCTTATGAAAAAGGTTATGAATGTACTCGGTACAGACCTCACAAAACAGCTTTTGAAGGTTGAATATGCCGATATTTCTGCTCAGTCTGAATATCAACGAGAAGAAAAAATCGGATATCTGAACACAGCTAAGACACACCTTGACGAAATAATCAAAGATAACGAATGTTTTAAGCTGAGTCAGCTTGATATCAACGGCAAAGATATTATAAATCTCGGAGTAAAAGAGGGGAGAGATGTCGGAAATATTCTTGATTATCTGCTTATGCTTGTAGTAGATGCAAATGTTCCGAATGAAAAATCCGTACTCATAGCAAAAGCCAAAGAATATATTTACGGCAATCAAATAAATAAGCAATAAAAAAAGAGGATTTCAGCGAAAACTGAAATCCTCAAATTTTTGTGTTTAATTAAAGAACTTTTGATAAAAATTCTTTTAAACGGTCATCCTGCGGATTGTTAAAGAACTCCTGCGGATTGTTTTTTTCTTTGATAACACCGTC
>CACXYD010000211.1 GCA_902771755.1 uncultured Ruminococcus sp.
TGTATTTTAGTGTACATCTCACTGTAATTCTTTGAGCTTTCCTCAAAGTCATTACGGGTTTCTTTACTATTATCTCGTTGTTCAATTTTCAAGGTCCTACGCACTTTCAAGGTTTGTTTGCTTTCTTCATTTGAAGTTGCTCACCTCAGCAGTGCGAGATTTATTATACTACATCGTTTTGAGTTTGTCAAGCTTTTTTAAGAGTTTTTTAAAAACTTTTTTCAAGCTTTTCAAATCAAAACCGAGTCACACTTTTGATTACTTTCTGACCGCCGACTCTCCACTTCCGTGCGTTCTGACAGTCTTTCATCGTCTGTGTTTTTCTCTCGTCTGCCGTGCCTCTCAGCGCAACAGTTGATATTATATCAGCACTTCCCGCTTTTGTAAACCCCTTTTTGACAATTTTTTTATCTTTTTTACATTATCGGCAAATTCTACATTTTAAACTCACTTGTTTGTAATTTTATCTTAAAAATCACTACATATATTTCGCTTTCATCCGCATATCCGTAATATACCCTATATAATAGTATTTAAAGCACCCACTTTTTCTTTTAAAATAACTTTTTCCGATTAATTCTTTTCTTTACAATCTTATTCCAATCCGCTACAGTTTCATCCCTTAAACAGCACACATTTAAGTTATCTTTCTTTTCCCTATATATATGTTTAAATATTCGACAGATTTTCAAAACAATTTTCTTGACAAAGAATGGGTATATATATATAATAGTATTAACAAATGAATCCCCTTAAAAACATTGACGGGAACAAGATACAAATGAACCGGCAAAGAGAGCTGACGGTTGGTGTGAGTCAGCGTGGAACATTGTATGGATAGCTCATCCCCGAGTTTTTCGTGTGAAGTATATATACTATTATATATGTAATGCGAAACGCAAGACTGCGTTATCGGTCGGGACTTTGTTAGAAGTCTTTAAGGAGAACATAGTGATGTGTTCTTGAATACGGGTGGTACCACGGATTTTATTCGTCCCTTTGTTTAGGGGCGATTTTTTTGTGCTATTTAACAGGAGGTTATTATTATGAAACCATCATTTGAAAAGTACATTCCCTTTAAGCAGATTAATCTGCCGGACAGACAGTGGCCGAACAATACTATAACAAAAGCACCTATCTGGTGTAGTGTTGACCTTCGTGACGGTAACCAGGCACTTGTCGATCCTATGAACCTTGAAGAAAAGCTTGAATTCTTCCATGCACTTTGCGATATGGGCTTTAAGGAAATCGAAATCGGTTTTCCGAGTGCATCCGAAACAGAATACGAAATCTGCCGTGAACTTATTGAAAACAATCACATTCCCGATGATGTAACAATTCAGGTTCTTGTTCAGGCAAGAGAGCATCTTATCAGAAAAACTTTTGAGGCTGTTAAGGGTGCTAAGAATGTTATTGTTCATTTCTACAACTCAACTTCAACTCTCCAGAGAAAAGTTGTTTTCAAAACAGATATGGACGGCGTAATCAAAATTGCGGTTGACGGCGCAAAGCTTATCAAACAGCTTACAGATGAATATGACGGAGATACAAATTTCAGATTTGAGTATTCTCCCGAAAGTTTCAGCGGTACTGAACCTGAAAACGCAGTTAAGATTTGCGATGCGGTTATCGAGGCTCTCGGTTCAACTGCCGATAACAAGCTTATTGTAAATCTTCCTAATACTGTAGAAATGTGTACACCGAACACATACGCAGATCAGATTGAATACTTTGCAAGAAACCTTAAGCATCGTGATGCCGCTATCATCAGTATTCACCCACACAACGACCGTGGATGCGGTGTTGCCGCAGGTGAACTTGCATTGCTTGCAGGTGCAGAGAGAGTTGAAGGTACACTCTTTGGCAATGGTGAGCGTACAGGTAATATGGATATCGTTACAATGGGACTTAATATGTTCACACAGGGCGTTGATCCTAAGCTTGACTTTTCAAATCTTCCAAAGCTCCGTGAAATCTACGAGCGTTGCACAAATATGAAAATTGATCCTCGTCAGCCATATATCGGTGAGCTTGTATTTACAGCATTCTCAGGTTCACATCAGGACGCTATCAACAAGGGTATGAAGTACATGAAGGAAAGCGGAACAGATTACTGGGAAATTCCGTATCTTCCGATTGATCCTGCTGATGTGGGCAGAGAGTACGAACCGATTATCAGAATCAACTCACAGTCCGGTAAGGGCGGTGCGGCTTTTGTTATGAACAACAACTTCGGTTATGACCTTCCAAAGAGAATGCACCCTGAATTTTCAAAGCTTGTTCAGGCAAAGTGTGAGGAACTCGGCAGAGAGCTTATTCCGAAAGAGTTATTCGAGGTATTCGAGGACAATTATCTTGAGCATAAGCAGAAATATGTTCTCTCAAGCAGAAAGATTTATGAGGAAAGCGAAAACGGCAAGGATTATGTTCACTTCAAAGGCAAGATGAAGATTGACGGCAACGAAGAAGTTTCACTCAGCGGTGTCGGCA
>CACXYD010000212.1 GCA_902771755.1 uncultured Ruminococcus sp.
GCTTGCCCATACTTTTAATTGCGTTTTCAAGCGACTCTCTTATGCCCAATGCACTCTCGCTGATTGTGCCGTCAAGGTCAAATAGATAATATCTGTACTTATTCATCAAACTTGCTGTCCGCCTTCATCTGGAATTTTTCTGACTTAACGCTTACTCTTGTGTGAGTACCTCTTGCGATTTCACCCTTCTTATCTTCGGCAAAAACTTCAAAATTAAACATTCTGCCGTCAACACTTTTAAGAACAGCAGTTGCAGTAACTTCGGCACCGAGAGGTGTGGGGCTTGTGTGTTCAATTGAAATCATTGTGCCGACAGTTGTAAGTTCCTCGTTGTCAAGAACCTTGTCTGCAAGAGTTGCGGCAGCATTTTCCATAAGAGCCACAACGCACGGAGTTGCAAGCACACAAAGACTTCCACTGCCCATTGAAACGGCAAGATTTTCTTCTTCCACCTTAATTGTTACAGAATATGTACTTATTTCGCTCATAAAAATTTCCTTTCTTATTGTTTAAAGCAATTTTATGTGTTATACTTAACAAAGTGTGTATTACTCGTCTTTGAATTGACAGAGTAAATATCCATACGATATAATAATACAATATTCAGCTAAAATAGGCAAGCATTGCCCGAATATTATTTGAGGTGAAATAAATGAAACTCGGAATCGTCGGACTTCCAAATGTCGGCAAAAGTACACTTTTTAACGCAATTACAGACGCAGGCGCTCAGAGTGCAAACTATCCTTTCTGCACAATTGAGCCTAACATCGGCGTTGTTGCAGTTCCCGACAAAAGACTTGATAAACTTGCAGAGATGTATGATCCTGACAAATATACTCCCGCATCAATCGAATTTGTCGATATTGCAGGTCTTGTAAAGGGTGCGTCAAAGGGCGAAGGACTCGGCAACAAGTTCCTTTCAAACATCCGTGAATGTGACGCTATCGTTCATGTTGTCCGTTGTTTTGAAAATGACGACATTATTCATGTTGAAGGCAACATCAACCCTGCCCGTGACATCGAAACAATCAATCTTGAGCTTATTCTCTCCGATGTTGAAATGCTCGAACGCAGAATTGACAAGACAAAGAAAATGCTCAAGGGCGATAAAAAGTATCAGAAAGACATCGACCTTTTTGAAAGAGTTCTTGCCGCACTCAACGAAGGCAAACCCGCAAGAAGTGTTGAATGTGACGATGACGAAAAGGCAATTCTTTCAGAAGTTGCACTTCTCACAAACAAGCCTGTTATCTATGCCGCAAATATGAGTGACGAAGATTTCTCAAACGGCATCGACTCAAACGAGGGTTACAAGGCTGTTCAGAAGATTGCTGCTGAGGAACACGCTGGTGTTCTTCCAATCTGCGCTCAGATTGAGGAAGAAATCGTTGAAATGGACAAGGAAGAAAAGGAAATGTTCCTTGCCGATATGGGACTTGAAGAAAGCGGTCTTGACAGACTTATCAAGGAATGTTATGCACTTCTCGGACTCATCTCCTACCTCACAGCAGGCAAGCAGGAAGTTCGTGCATGGACAATCAAAAAGGGTACAAAAGCACCACAAGCCGCAGGTAAAATTCACTCAGACTTTGAGCGTGGATTTATCAGAGCCGAGGTTATCGCATATGATGACCTTATCACTTGCGGAAGTATGACGGCCGCAAAAGAAAAAGGTCTTGTTCGCAGTGAGGGCAAGGACTATGTTATGAAAGACGGCGATGTTGTTCTTTTCAGATTCAATGTTTAATTAAATCATTGCAGTTAATGACGGTTACGAAGATTTTCGTAGCCGTTATTTTTTGCTGTCACACATTTCTCCTTTCACAATAATATGTAGTGTAAACGAAAGGAGGTAAGCGTATGTGTAACTTTGGTAACGGCAACGGCTGCTGCTCATGGATTATTCTTCTTATCATCGTTCTCTGCTGCTGCGGCGGAAACAACGGCGGCTGTGGTTGTGGTTGTGACAACAACAGCTGTGGCTGCGGCTGCTGATAAAGCACGCTGACTAAAGCCCCATTCGGCTTTTTGCTGAGGATGTTAATATAGAAAAGGGTGGATACCGTATTTTGCGATATCCACTCTTTGTTTGTGAAATATTCTGTAGCGGCGAACCTCGTTCGCCAATCGTTTTGGTTGCAAAACCAAAACAAGCCGTAGGGGCGGATATTATCCGCCCGCTTTGATGAAATTATCTGTTTTATGTGTATGTTATGATGTGATGAAAATTGTGTATTCCAATGTAGCGGCGAACCGTGTTCTCCCGTTTGAAATATAGTCGCAATGCGTTGCACATAAATGTGCTTCCTTTTGCTCGTTATTTCAGACAGCGCTTTGCTCCCTTTTTCCGCCACCGGTGGCGGTCGCAAGGCTACCAATCGTTTTGATTGTAAAATCAAAACGAATATAAGCATAATTTTTGCTATATAAAATGATGTGTTAATAAACAAAT
>CACXYD010000213.1 GCA_902771755.1 uncultured Ruminococcus sp.
CAATGAATTCTACGCACAGCTTTTCCCGTGTGCAAAGGCTCTGTATTCTGCTCCCGATTACCTTTCGGGCAGAACTATGTATTGTGACGGCGACAGCGTTGCCTACGGTTCGGGTACGGACACAATGGGCAATTCAACATATTCTTTCTGCAATTATGTTGCCGAAAAATATAATATGACAATGACCAACAAAGCCGCTCCGGGTACAACTCTTGCAATCAGAAAAGATTTTATCGGCACAGACCACAGAAGTATTCTTGAGCGTATCCGTGAAATGAATGGCAGTTACGATGTTATTCTGCTTGACGGCGGTTTTAATGACCTGTTCAAAAATGTTGAAATGGGCGCAATGACCGACATAAATAATAAATCGGGAAAATACAATGAATACACCACAGCAGGTGCGTTAGAAAGCATTTGCTATTTTCTTGATGAGAATTATAAAGACTCAATAAAGATGTTCGTACTCTGTCACGATTGCTCAACAAGAACAAAGCAGTCGAAATATTGGACTTTAATAAAAAATATTCTCGATAAGTGGGACATTCCGTACATTGACCTCTCACAAGAAACGGAACTTACCGATGATAACGAGGAAATCACAACACAGTATTTCAAATATAATTCAACAACCAAAAAAGGCGACGGAATTCACCCCCTTGCATATGCTAATATGAAGATATACGGCCCTGCCGTAGCAGAAAAGCTTAACGAGGTTGCACAGAGCAAGTCTGAACTTGTTGTGCCGAAAAGCGACATTTCTATGGGACTTTTTGAAAGCTACACCCTTGACAGCGAAATTACGGAGCTGAGGGGAGATATAGATGTCAGCTACTCAAGCAGTAACCCGTCAGTTGTCTCTGTTGACGAAAACGGCAATATTGTTGCCACAGGCATAGGCGATGCGGTTATCACGGTTTCAACCTCTGACGGCAAAACAAAGAATGTCAATGTGAATGTAAAGTTTCTTGCAATGGCGGTAAGCTTTGGCAAAAATAAAATTTCACTTTCGGAGGGCAAGTCAAGCTCGCTGAACCTTTCTGTTGCAGACGGTGAGGCAACCTGCTCAACAACCTATTCGTCAACAGATCCGACTGTTGCATCTGTTGATGAAAACAGCGGAAAAATTACAGCCAACAAAACAGGCAAAACCACAGTATCATGTACCACGGCAAACGGTGTTACGGTAAAGTGCCTTGTCTATGTCACAAAGAGTGTGCAGTCTAAAACGCAGAAAGCGTAAGGTATTTATGAAAAAATTTAATAGAACACTAAAAATAACTTCATCTGCTCTGCTTACATTATGTATGGCTTTTGCAATGACAGCTTGTGCCAACAACAGCAATCAGTCTGAAAAATCTCAGCCTACAGAGCAGACAACTGTTCAGCCGACAACAATGTCAGCCAAAGAAATCAATGACCAAAAGCTTGACAAATTCATATCCGATATGACGCTTGAAGAAAAGGTGGGGCAGATGTTCTTTGTACGCTGTCCCGATGAAAATGCCGTGCAACAGGTCAGTGAGTACAATATCGGCGGTTATATTCTGTTTGGCAGAGATTTTGACGGCAAAACCAAAGATGAAGTCGTTAATGATATTCAAAGCTATCAGAATGAGGCGGATATTCCGCTTTTAATCGGTGTTGATGAGGAGGGCGGAACGGTTGTGCGTGTCAGCAGTAACCCGAACCTCCGTGAAACTCCGTTTCTTTCTCCAAAAGACACATATGCAGACGGTGGCTGGGATGCTGTCAAGCAGGATGCAGAAGAAAAAGCGGATTTACTCCTTTCCCTTGGAATCAATGTGAATCTTGCTCCTGTGTGCGATATGACCTCTGATGAATACGGCTTTATGTATGACCGTTCTTTCAGCTCAGATGTTGATATGGAAAACAGGTATGTGCGAACCGTTGTTGAAACGAGCAAATCAAAAAAGCTTGGCACGGTTCTGAAACATTTCCCGGGTTACGGCAACAACAGCGACACCCATACAGGCATTGCATATGATGACCGTGACTATTCGGAATTTGAAAGTACAGATTTTAAACCGTTCTATCAGGGAATAGAGTCGGGTGCCGACTGTATTCTTGTTTCGCACAATATTGTGAACTGTATGGACAGCGAATATCCTGCGTCACTATCACAAAAGGTGCATGATATTCTCAGAAATGAATTCAAATTTGACGGTGTAATTATGACCGATGACCTTATCATGGACGCAATCACGGATTTTACAGGCGATGAAGCGGCGGCAGTTACTGCGGCAAAATGCGGTAACGATTTGCTCTGTTGTTCATCTGTCGATACCCAATATCCCGCAGTTCTTGAGGCTGTCGGAGGCAATATCGATGCAACCGTAAAGGTCACCTATCCTGCTGACTATTTCAATCCCAAGGCAATTGTAGAGGTTACTCCGGTTCTCGTTTATGACGGCGGCGAGGCCAAGAT
>CACXYD010000214.1 GCA_902771755.1 uncultured Ruminococcus sp.
GTATTTTCCGAGATCGTTTTTTATTTCTCTGGGGATTCGTTTTGTAAGAGGATTTCTCATAACGCACCTCCTACCAGTCAAGCTCTTGTGCCGGAGTTTTTTCCGTATTGACAATATCGTGTCTTATCTGACCGTCACGGAGCTTGATAACTCTGTCTGCCATATTTTTTATAGCATCATTGTGAGTTACAAGAATGACGGTGTTGCCGTACTTTTTATTTACATCTTCAATCAGCTTGAGGATTTCTTTTGAAGTTTTGTAGTCAAGAGCACCCGTGGGTTCATCACACAAGAGCAAGTCGGGATTTTTCACGATTGCTCTGCCGATTGAGGTTCTCTGCTGTTGACCGCCCGAAAGCTGATTCGGAATTTTGTTTCTGTGTTCATAAAGTCCGAGTGTTTTCATCAAATCGTCAACATCAAGAGGGTTGTCGCTGAGATATGCACCCACCTCAATGTTTTCCCTTACAGTAAGGTTTGGAATAAGGTTGTAGGACTGAAAAACATAACCGAGGTGCTTTCTTCTGTAGAGTGAAATTTGTTTTTCGTTCATATTTTCAATAGTATCACCGTTAATTGAGATACTGCCCTCCTCGGCAGTTTCGATACCGCCGATAATGTTAAGAAGTGTTGACTTACCCGAGCCTGACGGACCGGGCAAAACACAGATACTGCCCTTTTCAATATTGCAGTTTATGCCTTTGAGGACCTCTGTTCTGTTCTCACCTGTGCCGAAGAATTTGTGAATGTTTTTGATTTCAAGATACATTTCGTATCACCTCTCATTATTTTTTACGATTCAGAATCGTACTGAATACACATTACGCATAAAATTTCTTCAACACCAAATTCATAATTTCAATAACAAAGAAAAGGGTGCAGTTTTTTGGACTGCACCCCCTACAAAACATTTACTTATGATTATGGCAGTCACCGTGACACGCACAGTGCGCACAGTTTGCACCACAGGAGGATTTGCCCTCTTTCTTGTCTTTTACCATACGGAAAACTACAAAAGCAATCACGGCAATAACAATTAATGCAACAATGATTGTGCCGATATTAGCCGCTAACCATTCCAACATATTTATTCCCCCTTTTTAATCAATAATTTATTACTTCTTAGCTGACTTAACTTTAAGAGTTGTAGCCTCTTTGTAAGGTCTTACGAGCATGTAAATCATGAATGCGAATACTGCAACTGCAAAGATAAGACCGATTACATTAAGACCGCCTGTGAAGATTGAACCGAACTGGAATACCATAAATGCAATTGCATAAGCAAATGCACACTGATAACCAACTGCGAACCAGAACCACTTGATGTTGTTCATTTCTCTCTTGATAGCACCCATAGCGGCAAAGCAAGGAGCACAGAGAAGGTTAAAGAGAAGGAATGAGAAACCGCTGAGGCCTGTGAATGCGGCACCGATTTCTGTCCAACCGTTTGGATAAAGAATACCCATTGTACCAACGATATTTTCCTTAGCAACAAGACCTGTGATAGATGCAACGGTTGCCTGCCAGTTGCCCCAGCCGAGCGGTGCAAAAATCCATGCAAGGCCGTTACCGATTGCGGCAAGAATTGAATTACCGATTTCGTCCTCACCGAGCATACGGAATGTGCCGTCAACAAATCCGAAGTATGTTGTGAACCAAACAAGGATTGTTGAAAGAAGGATGATTGTACCTGCCTTCTTGATGAATGACCAGCCACGCTCCCACATTGAACGGAGAAGGTTGCCTACTGTCGGGAGATGGTAAGCAGGAAGTTCCATTACGAACGGAGCGGGATCGCCTGAGAACATCTTTGTCTTTTTAAGCATAATACCCGAAACTACGATTGCAGCCATACCGATGAAGTAAGCTGATGTTGCAATCCATGGTGAGCCACCGAAGATAGCACCTGCGATCATAGCGATAAACGGCTGTTTAGCACCGCAAGGAATGAATGTTGTTGTCATAATTGTCATACGACGGTCACGCTCATTCTCAATTGTACGGGATGCCATGATACCGGGAACACCGCAACCTGTACCAACAAGCATTGGGATAAATGACTTACCCGAAAGACCGAACTTACGGAAGATACGGTCGAGTACAAATGCGATACGAGCCATATAACCACAGCTTTCGAGGAAAGCAAGGAGAATAAAGAGTACGAGCATCTGCGGAACAAAGCCGAGAACCGCACCTACACCGGCTACGATACCGTCAAGGATAAGACCGTTGAGCCAGTCGGCACAATTGATTGCGTCAAGACCGTTGCCGATAAGAACAGGAATACCGGGAACCCAGATTCCGTATGTTGCGGCATCAGGAGCACCGTAACCTTCTTTGTAATCTGTGTTGAGGTAGTTTGAAACAGCCTCTTCAAGAGCAGATTTCTTTGTATTTGGAGTTTCTGTAATTTCAAGAGTTTCTTCATCCTGAACAGAATATGT
>CACXYD010000215.1 GCA_902771755.1 uncultured Ruminococcus sp.
GTGCAGTCAACGACAAATGTTCCCAACACCAATTTAATATGTCTGTCTTTTGCAAATTCGATTATCTCACATAGTTGTTTGGTGCTTCGGGTAATTCTACTTACTTCGGTAGAAATAATCGTATCGCCCGAATTAACGGTATTTATCAAACGGTTAAGTTCAACACGATTTGTTTTCATACCGCTTTCATATTCACGGTAGATATTCGTATGGGGAACCCCGAGTTGTATTAACTCTCTGACCTGTCTGTTGATGTCTTGTAATTCTTCATTTGTGGAACATCTTGCATATCCGTAAATCATTTATAATTCCTCCTGAGAATTATTATAATTATATTATAAGGTGTAAACGAAAAGATGTCAACTGTTTCTTTTATATTTTATGGTGGAATTTATAAAGTATTTGCCATGTACCACTTCAAGGAAAAGTATTAACGGAATGAGATGTTTGTTTTTATAGTAAAACCGCCCCCGAAATCAGCACGGAAGCGGTGTGTAAGATTGACTATCAGAACACTTCAAGAAGAATAAAAACATTGGAAGTGTCGTTGTTCATAATGTGTAAATCAGCTTCATAATGAAAGCGGTTAGGCATATCGGGAGCTATGGGATAATTATTGCCGAGATACTTAAAATTGCTGTCCATTTCAACAAATCGGATATTCTTTGAAAAGCCTGCGACATTCCCGATAATCTCTCCGTCAATAGTTACATTATATGTGGTAGGATTTATTTCGGTAATCAAAAGGCTGTCGATATTCTCAGAGTAGGAATTATCGTCTGCGTGATTTGCTTGACTTCTGTATAGAAAAGTTATGTTACCGACTTGTTTTGTCTTGATGTCTGAATGATATTTGGGATTAAAAAATGAGGTATCGGTATCATACCCTGTCACCATATCCGCAAGCGAAAGATTAACCCAGCCCACACCCGATTTTAACTTGCCCCACAAATCGCCGTACTCGTCATACGATTCATCAACAATAGTATAGTTGGTCGCGGTATCAATGACGTATGTTACATTGGAAGTGGGGTCGGGTTTCTCGTGAACATACACGCCTACATTCAGCCAAGTCAAATAGCTTTCAAATGAAGCAGATGATTGCTTTTCTTCCTTTGGTTTTTCAGTTGGCGGCTCAGTCGTTGGCTTTGGTGCTGTGGTAGGCTCTGCGGTAGCCGCTTCTGTTATAGCAACCTCAGTTGGCTTTTCGGTTACTCCCTCTGTAGCTGATATAGTTTGTTCAACCGTTGTTTCTGAAATGCTGTTTGTAGTATTTTCGCCTTTACCGCTGAAGTACAGCACAATAAAAACAACAAGAAAACAAACAACGGCGGTAAGAGCAATAGACAGTATGACAGTAGAAATCCTTATTGTCTTAGGTTTCTTTTCTGTTGTCTGCGGTTGTTTTTCAGATTTTATTTCTTCCTCTAACGCAGAAATACCAGTATCAAAAGAATCGTTGTATGAACTATCGGAGTATGCACTATCGGATTGAATATCATTATTTTTCTGCTGTTCTTCTTCGCTTGAAGATTTGAACGGCGGCTTTACTGTTCCGCTATTATTATTAGAAGTTGCCCAAGGTTTAATGGGAGAATTGTTTTGACTGCCCCAACCTTTCGGCAAATTACTGTTCGCCATTGACGTCCTCCTCGAACGGAACGCAAATGCTAATCAAGAAGTACAATGCTATGCCGACAAGCGTAATTCCGTAAAACACGCCCATTATTCTCACCCATAACAGCGGAATACCTGTATATTTGGAAACGCCTGTGCAAAAGCCCATAATCGCCTTGCCCTCTCGTACTCTGTAAAACTTGGGCTCTTTCACTTCTTCTTTGATTGCTTCGGGCGGTGCCATTGAATAGCTGTTACCGCACTCAGGGCAAAAGCCGTATGTAACATTGTTGATTTCCTTAACAGCTTCAATCAGCTTGTAGCCGTTTATCCATACGTGAAGCACGGACAGAAATATAAGCGAAAGAATGAATTTCAATCCAAAAGCAGGAAGTTGAATTGAGATTTTCTTGGACGTTGTCCTGCTCAGTAACAACGCTTTTTCCGAACCGCAGAACGGACAATGGATATCTTTTAAGATGATATTGCTGTTTTCTTTTTCCTTTGCCATACTAACACCTCAATTTATGTGATTCTTGGATTGTAAAAATCCGTATATCCGAAATAGTTTCTGATCGCCTTTACTTCTTCCGTGTCACCGAAATACGCTACCATAAATTTATAGTATCGTTTATCGTAGGGTTTCATCTGTAAAATTTTGATAAAAGCCGCTACAAGCTGTTCTTTTGGGAAATTAGGATTTGACAGATTATCAAAAACGCCGTCTGCATTTTTGATGTTGCTGTCAATCGGCAGCCAAACATTTTTCTTGTTCCTGTGTAGAATGCTTACTACGGTCAAGAATACTCGCCAGTAATCCAAGAA
>CACXYD010000216.1 GCA_902771755.1 uncultured Ruminococcus sp.
TGACAGCCGAAATAATATTCTTTGCCCTGTTGATATGATTTTTAAATACATCTGTACTTTCGACTTCATCGCAAAGTGCGAACCCGGTTTCAATAAGTATATCTCCGCATTTATTAACAGAATCAAGCGAAGAATACTTTACGATAGAAAAATCGGATGAACTGATATAGTCAAATCTTCTGTCATATTTTTCATTTTCGTCTACAAGCAAAAATACAGCTATGCCTGCTTGTTTTTTAATGTTAACCATACGAAGTGATGATACAAGAGAAAAAGCGAGTTCACCGCCTCCTGCTATAAAAACAGATTTTCCGAATAATTTACGGATATTCAGATTTTTATAACGCAAAGCTACAAGCGCTCTGTCCTGTTCAAATTGGTTAAGTAACAACTCAGACATAACTGTATTCCTAATTTCTGTTTTTAATTTTCTTCAAGAATGCCGACTGCCCTTCTGATTCCTTCTTTAAGGTCAACAAGAGGTTCCCAGCCGAGAGAGCGAAGTCTTGAACTGTCAAGAATTTCGGGAGTTTTCGCAAGAGCGGAAGTATCAACCTCAGGCTCTTTTTCATCTTCGGGATTAGCAAAAGCCAAAGTCATATTTCTCTCAGGAAAAACTTCGCACGCAGTTTTTGCAAAATTTCTTATAGTAGTATCAGACTTCTCATAAGAAATGTTATACGGAGTAACATTTTCACCGTTGAGCATAATGTATATGAGAGCAGAAACCGTGTCTGTAACATAGCAGAACGAACGGCTAGCCGCACCGTTGCTCTTGAGAAGAATATTTTCATGGCGGACAACATTCGCAATAAACTGAGCCCAAACACGATCATCTGTAAGACTGCTTGCACCGTAAATATAGCTTGGTCTTGCAATCTTTACATTGAGGCCAAACTGCTTGCAGTAACTTGCGGCAAGAGTTTCAGATGCTCTCTTGCCTACTGCATAACAATTTTTATATGAAGTAAAGTCAATATAACCGATGTCATCCTCAGAAATGCTGTTTTTACCGTTATGCAAAGCGCCGTAAACTTTAAGGCTTGAAACAACAAGTACAGACTCACTTTTGCTTTCAAGAGCAAAATCAAGAATATTTGATGTACCGCTGAGGTTTGCGTTAATTGTGCCGACAGGATCGGTTTCAAATTGAATGTTACTTGCCTGACTTGCGGCATGAATAATAAAATCTGCTCTTTCACATTCAATCTTATTTGTAACATCGGCAACAACAAGTTCAATGTCATCTCTCTCAAGAAGAACACCGAACTTTTTCTCGGCTCTCTCTCTGTTTCTTACAAATGCAAGAACCTTGATATTATTGTTATAAAGGTCATTTCTTGCAAGAAATGTAAGGACGAGATAGTAACCAATAAATCCGCCTGCGCCTGTTATAAGAACAGTTTTGCCGTCAAATCTGCTCCAATCAACATTTGTATCGGTAATCTCTTTAACATCAGAGAAAACCGTTTTTTTTATATTACTCTGAACATTATAATCCATATTTAAGTTCTTCCTTTGCAAACTGCTTGTAGTTTTCATAATAGAACTGTGAACGCAATGTTGTAAGATCCTCAGGTGTTGTTACCTTAATGTTGAATCTCTCACCAAGGAAAAGATGAACCTTTTCGCCAAGTTCAATAAAGAGTTCACTTGAAGAAACAGGGTTTGTAATGCCTCTCTTATAAGCCTCTTCGTGAGCCCAAAGAATTCTTTCCATTGTATATCCCTGCGGAGCCTGTGTAATGTACATTGTACTTCTCTGATAGCTCTTACCGCATGTTTCGCCGTCTTCGCTGTAAAGAAGTGAGTCGATACTCGGAGTTACAGGAACAGCTGTTTTGTACTTCTTTGTATCCTTAATGCAGTTAGTAATGAGTTCTTCGCTGAGCATAGGACGAACACCGTCACAGATGAGGATGATATCTTCAGGATCTTTTGAAAACTCGGCAGTAGCCATTACACCGTTGTGAATAGAATCAAAACCGTTAGCGCCACCGGGAACAACAGCCTTTACCTTCGGAACATTGAAAGCCGCAATAAGCTCATTAAGGTAGCCAATCCAGTCAGCCTTACAAGCAACAACAATTGCGTCAACCTTTGGATGACGGGCAAAATGCTCCATTGTGTGAATAATAATCGGCTTTCCGCCAACCTCAAGAAACTGTTTAGGCATATCGGAATACTTCATTCTTGCACCGATACCGCCTGCAAATAACATAGCTGTAACCATAGTAAGACAATCCTTTCAAAACACAAATTAGACTTCACTTTACAAGCTGTAATCATATTTATTTTTACCGACAGCACAAATACACAGTAAAAAACGCACCTGTGCCTTGATATAACTATTTG
>CACXYD010000217.1 GCA_902771755.1 uncultured Ruminococcus sp.
TTTCATCAATGCACTTTCTTGCGTCTGTGATTGTCTGAACGTCAAGCTTGATTTCCTCTCCGCCGTTGCCGTTAAGGCAGTTGTAAACATCAACAAGTGTTGTTGATTTCATGTTCGGGCAGATGAGTTTTAATGTAAGACCGTAGAAATTCTTGTCGGGACATTCATACTGCAGATGTTCTGCAATGCTGATTTCTGTGCCGATGATGAATTCCTTTGCGTCAGATTCCTTTGCGTAATTCATTATGCCCGATGTTGAGCCGACATAATCAGCCATAGCAACAACTTCGGGAGTACATTCGGGATGAACAAGAACGAGTGCGTTCGGGTGAAGTTCCTTAGCCTTCTTAACATCCTCAACATTTACGCAGGCA
The DNA here is from genome assembly GCA_902771755.1 of uncultured Ruminococcus sp. Taxonomy (GTDB): domain Bacteria; phylum Bacillota; class Clostridia; order Oscillospirales; family Acutalibacteraceae; genus Ruminococcoides. The sequence continues at coordinate 375 of CACXYD010000217.1, forward strand.
TGAATCGGACAACCGCCGTTGAGAAGCTTGATGTTCTTGTCGGGACACTGCTTTGCAACATAGTCGCCGAGGTTGCAGTCGGGGATAAAAAGAATGTTCTTGTTGTCAAGATTGTTTACGATTTTAACAGCCGATGAGCTTGTTACACATACATCACAAATTGTTTTGAGTTCTGCCGTAGTGTTGATGTATGCAACAACTGTGTAATCGGGATACATTTTCTTAACCTGAGAAATAAGCTGTTTGTCCATCTGGTCAGCCATACTGCAACCGGCAACAGGCTGTGCAAGGTAAACAGTTTTTTCAGGTGAAAGAATTTTGCAGGTTTCAGCCATGAATCTTACACCGCACATAAGAATGTTCTTGTTTGTTGCCTTACTTGCGTCAACACTCAGCTTGTAGCTGTCGCCTGTGTAATCCGCAATTTCAAGAATCTCGTGTGCCTGATAGCTGTGGGCAAGAATGCAGACATCCTTTTCCTTTTTCAGCTTGAGAATCTGTTCCTGTATTGATGAAATATTCATAATAACTTTCCTTTCGAGGTAATTTGAAATTACTACCCCTTATTATACATTTTCGGCAGTTTATATGCAATAGCTTTTAGTGCAAAAAAGCCGAATTTTTTGCGTTTTCAACAAGAAACAGACGATATTTTTGGTTGTATTTAAAAATTGTTTTTGCTTTTTTAGCCTTTACACACAAATGAATATGTGCTATAATTAAGTATAAATTTGGAGTAGTATCTTATCCCAAAGGTAAAACGGGTTAAATTAGGAGGATTTAGTAATGAAAAAGGTAATTGCTGTTATGTTTGCAGCTATAGTAATGTTATTCTCGGTAGTTCCCGCATTTGCTGCCGAAAGTCCCCAGCCGAGTACATTCAAATATAGAGTTGATATTATCCCGACAGAGGGCGGCGACGGTGACTACAAGTTCACAACAGGTATTGACGAAAACGGTGAACAGCATGTATTTATTGAGCCGCTTCCTTATGACGGTTATGTTTTTGACCACTGGGAAATTTCAGGAGGCCCGTTCAGAACAAACAACAAATACACAGATGCTAATATGGACATTATCATTTCAGGTGACCTTGTTTGTATTCCTTATTATCGTAAGGCAAGCAACGGCGGCACAACAGGACCTGTTGCAACAGCTACAGCTAAGAAGGACGATTCAACAACTTCACCAAAGACAGGCGCAAGCGATGTTGTTCCGTACGCAATTTTAGTTCTTTCACTTGCAGCTTGCGGTGCGGCTGTATTCAAGCTTGTAAAGAGCAAATAATTTAAACCGAACTAAAAATCAAGAGGCTTCTCAAAAGGAAGTCTCTTTTTTCATTAGATGTTAAAATTTTTAGCTTTGTATCGCAGATGAAGATGTTCGTGAATTGTAATAAAATTGTATGAAAGAGTAATGATTGATTGACATACAAACACGAAAATGATACAATATAGTCAATTGGGAGTTTTGATATGAGCAGAAAGAGAAACAAATTTCTTATAGCTTTGATTATTTTGCTTGTGGCTGCAATTATCGGCACGCTTGCGTATATAGTCATTAAAAACTTAAACGAAAATAACGAGCGAAAAAGTCTTGACAATATTGCAAGTTCGTATGCATCGGGTGTTGAAAACGGCACAACCTCTGCAACAGAGCCTGCAACCGAGGTGACTTCACCGTCAATCAATGTGTCAAAGACCGAAAATCCGATTGATTTCAAGTCACTTCAACAGCAGAACAGCGACATTTATTCGTGGATTTACATTCCGAATACAAACATAAACTATCCTGTTTTGCAAAGTCGTCTTGACGATAACTTATATCTTGACCACGATATTTATAAAAACTACAGCTTTTCGGGCAGTATCTATTCACAGATGTGCAACAAGCGTGATTATTCCGACAGAGTAACCGTACTTTACGGTCACAATATGGCAAACGGTTCAATGTTTGCAACACTTCATCGC
>CACXYD010000218.1 GCA_902771755.1 uncultured Ruminococcus sp.
CCATTATACCTTTTCATTCAAATTCGGTCAATATAGTTTCGGCATTATCGTTAAAAATAGTCAATAAAAATTTATATTAGATGTATGATTTTACTAATTTTAGTTAATATTATAATTGTTTTTGATTGTTTAATGTGACATATTCACATAATTGTTCAATTTGAGTAACATAGGGGACGGTTAGTGTGGAAGAGAGTTTCTTGTCTTTTGAAAACAAGGCATAATAAACTACACCTTAAAAAGGCTGATTTTTTCTGCTGACAAGTGATTTTTTCTAACCGACTGGTATCCCTTGCTTCTTAAGAAACGATAGCGCTTGAGAAATCTGTTTTTGAATTTGCTGTTGTTTCAGCTCATCAGGCATATCAAATTTAATAAGATCAGTTGGATTCCAAACTTCCCCAGTAGAAATCATTTTAAATATTGCTGTCAATATCATTCTTGCAATTGCAATCACCGCCCGTTTTTTGCCTCTTCGTTTGGCAATCTTTTCATATTTAATACGATAGTAAGGTGATTCTTTTGCTTTGATAGCAGCATGAGCAACTTCAACCAATGCGGGTTTCAAGTAAACGCCTGCGCGGGCAATTTTAACAGATTTCTTTTTGCCGGCGGATTCATTGTTACCCGGAGTAAGTCCTGCCCAACAACACAAACGCTTTGAAGAGCCAAATTGAGACATATCATTTCCAATTTCAGAGATGATAGTAACAGCAGAATTACGACTGACCCCTGGGATGGTGCAAAGCAATGAAATTAAACCTTCGTGCTTTTCAACCATTGAATCAATAACCATATCTACTTGTGAAATTTCATTTTCAAGAAAATCTAAATGTTTCCGAACAAACTGTATGCGTTGCTTTTGTTCTGACTCAATACAATAACCTTGAATGGAGTCAATGACTGTTTCGGCTTTCTTTTTTAGAGACCCTCTTAAAAGCGATTTACAATATTCTTCATCAAATGTTTCTGATGAAATTAAATACTCAGTTATTGAGCTTGCAGATACGCCAAACATATCTGTTACGACAGCATCAAGTGCAACATTGCAAACAGTGAAAGCATTTTGAAAACGATTTTTTTCACTGCTCTTCATTGATGTTAATTTGTAACGATAACGAGTGAATTCTCGCAAAACACGAAACTCTTTTTTGGGAATGAAACTTCCGGGTACAAGTCCTAATCGAAAAAGGTCGCCAATCCACTTTGAATCTTTTGTGTCGTCTTTGTTCCCTTTGACTGCTTTTACCCATTTAGGGTTGGCGATTGTTGTGCGAATACCATGCATTTCGAGAATGTTGTATACAGGAACCCAATATTTTCCTGTTGATTCCATACAGACATCAGCACAGTTGTTTTCTTTTAGCCACTCAACAAAACGAGTTAATTCTGTGTTGAAAGTGGAAAATCGTTTCTTTTGATAATGTGGTTGTACACCTTTTGTTGTAGTAATGATAGTTGCCACTAAAAACTTCTTGTGTACATCAACACCACAACAGATTTGATAAACTACCTTCAAAATATCCTCCTTTTCTTAAGAAAAGCAGGGACTAAATCATCACACATTTTTAACAGGTGTTAAAACAATGTTTAGTGTACGGACTCGATGGTGCCACTTATTTGTGCTTGAAATGATGATTTTAACACTGATTAGCGTTCTGTCTGAAAAGATAATTCTACGACTCGTCCCACCGTGCTTTGTAGTATGCTTTTCATAAGATAATTAAAGGATATTTTGTAGTGACTGTCAACTTCCATTCCTATTTGTGCTACCGTTTGCGGTAGAATGAGGATTAGCGTGAAAGTTTCTTTCACGCAATGATGTTTGCCTACGGCAAATGATGTTACCTGCGGTAATGATGTCGCTTATGCTAACGATGTGTGCTACGCACATTGTACGTGCAAACATCGCATCACTGCGGCAAGAATTGCCGCTACATCATTTCGGCTTTAGCCGATACATCATTGCCGAAAGCAACATCATTTGCCCGACAGGGCAAACAGCATCGCGGAAAGTGTCGATAACGAAGTATTGGTTCATTTTGTCTGCTTTCACTCACCTTAGGCTTGTGAGAGTTGAACCCTGATAGGTTTCCATCGCCTCTTTTTGCAAAATATTTCGTTAAAACAGCTTGAAATGCGTCAGCATTCCTTCGCTTTTTTGCCTTATCTTTTACAAAAATAGGCAGATGGAAACTGCGAAGCACCTCTCGCTTAGAAATTTTTATGATAATTTGCGCGAGTTTGATGCTGAT
>CACXYD010000219.1 GCA_902771755.1 uncultured Ruminococcus sp.
TTCTTATTTTTTCTTCTTTTTTTCGACATAAAAATCTCCCCTTAAAGTATCCTTGAAATTTTTGTTTTTTCAAGTGTCTACTTTAAGGGGATTATATCAGAATACGGCATTGATGCAATTTTTTCGCTTTTATAAAATTAATTTGTAGTGGTAGTGGCGAACTGTGTTCGCCGGCAAGTAAAAGTACAGAATATATGTAAAAACATATTTTATAAATGTTGCAAACCCGTAGGGGCGGATATTATCCGCCCGCAAGTAATACCACAAAACATTTGACAGATGTAATTTTATAAATGTCGCAATTCAGTAGGGGCGCTCATCGGGCGCCCGCCTTGATGAAATTATCTGTTTTATGTGTATGTTATGATGTGATGAAAGTTGTGTATTCCAATGTAGCGGCGTTCAGTGAACGCCAATCGTTTTGGTTGCAAAACCAAAACGAACATATGCACAGCTTTTGTTATATAAAATGATATGTTAATAAACCCATAATTTGCATTATGTCGAACCGATTTTACAATCGTTTCGATTGGCGAACACGGTTCACCGCTACAACATAACAATTATATTGTGACATTTATAGGATTATATTTATCATAAATTATGTGCGATTACTTACTGGCGGATAATATCCGCCCCTACAACTTGTTTTGGTTTTGCAACCAAAACAAATGGCGGTCACTGACCGCCGCTACTGAATTGCGACATTAAAAAAATTATATATGACTTAAAATTTCTACCGTTACTTGCGGGCGTCCAATGAACGCCCCTACTTAATTGTTACTACCCCTATTTCAACCTGATTATTGATTCGGGGGATGAATGTGGTGTTGCTCAAACCTGCGCAGACAATCATTTTTGTGCCGTCAAGGTCAAATTCGCCTTTGTCATATTTCGGGAAAAGTCCCTGATTCGGGGCGACTACTCCGCCGATGAACGGCAACTGAATCTGTCCGCCGTGGGTGTGACCGCAGACAATCAAATCTATGTCGGTTTTCTTTGCGTCCTCGGCAATGTATTCGGGCTGGTGATGCAGAAGAATTGTGAAATTATCCTTTGCTTTTTCGGCAAATTCTTCCCAAAGTGTTCTTGACGGAACATCGTCCTCGGGAGTGTAGAATTCATAATAAGGATAGTCGCTCATTCCGCCGATAAGCACACTTTTGCCGTTCTTTGTGAATTTTATGTACTCATCGTCAAGCAGTACCGCACCTGTTGAATCTATCGCTTTTTCGAAATCTGTTCCGAATTCTGCGGTGTTGTCACGCTCATGATTGCCAAGACAGCAGTATGTGGGCGCAATCTTTGAAAGCTTTTCAAGCACATCCTTCATCTTTGTTGTGTCGGGATCACCACGGTTGACCATATCTCCGCAGACTGCGATAAAATCGGGGTTCTGCTCTTTTACAAGCTTTGCAAGGTCTGCGTTCTTTTCGCCGTATTCCTTGTTGTGCAAATCCGTAATGACAACAAATTTCAGCTTTGCGTCATTTTTGGTGTTGCTTACGCTGTAATTTGTGATTGCAATTGTATTGTCGCAGTAAATGCCCCATATTATGAGTGCCACAAACAGCACAAGTATTATTGCTCCGAGAATTACTAAAAATTTTTTCATTCAATTCACCGTAATAATATAGTTAAGTATGGACTAATTTTAGGCTTGTTTTGTGCAGTTGTCAATAAATATGTGTCGAGTGGATCTGTTTATGACGGTTTTTGTGCTTTAGTTACTGAATTTCGGGCTGTTGTGCAAGTTATTCTGTTTGACATTCCTTTTGTGCTGTTGTATAATGAATTGTAATTGTATTTGTGTGTAGCTTGGAGAGTGCATACAAAGTTAAACAGAAGAGGTATGGGTTATGAAGAAGATTAATTTGCGTAAGGTGTTGCTGGCTCTTGCGGATGTGTTCATTATCGTTGTCAGCGGTATTCTTGCAAATTACATCCTCTCGCTTGTCGGATACATCGGTACTGCCGCAAGCAAAGGATTATTGAGCTATATTGTTATCGACCTTGTTATGTGTCTGCTTACGCTTTATATAAGCGGAACATATTCAAGATTGTGGCGATACTTTAACGCAAAGGATTATATTGTGTGCGGAATTGCCGTTTTTGCGGGTTTTGCACTCGGCTTTGTAATCTCATTGTTTTTGCAGATTCCGCAGAGAAAGATTTTCTGTGTAGTATATTTTGCAATCGCTCTTATCGGAATTCTTGCGTTCCGCTTTATTTTCAGAA
>CACXYD010000220.1 GCA_902771755.1 uncultured Ruminococcus sp.
AAAGTGGGACTTGTACTTCAGAATCCCGACAACCAGCTTGTTGCAAGCGTTGTTGAGGAAGATGTTGCTTTCGGTCCCGAAAACCTCGGAATTCCGCCAAAGGAAATAAGGCAGAGGGTTGACGATGCCCTCAAAGCCGTTGATATGTACGATTACCGTGAACACGCTCCGTTCAAGCTTTCGGGCGGTCAGAAACAGCGCATCGCAATTGCGGGAATCCTTGCAATGCAGCCGCAATGCATAGTTCTTGACGAACCCACGGCAATGCTTGATCCTAACGGTCGTGATGAGGTAATGACAACGCTTTTAAAGCTCAACCGTGAAAAGAATATGACGGTTGTCCTCATCACACACTATATGGAGGAGGCAGTCCTTGCCGACAGAGTTGTCGTTATGGACGCAGGAAAAATTCTCACTCAGGGTACTCCCGAAGATGTATTTTCACAGGTGGAACTACTCAAAAAGCACCGCCTTGATGTTCCGCAGGCAACAGAGCTTGCATACAGACTCAAGGGTTGCGGAGTGAAACTTGACAAACTTCCTCTCAATGCAGAGCAATGTGTGAAAATGCTTGAGGAGGTGCTGTCATGAGCAAGGTGCTTGAGTTAAAAAATTTAAGCTATGTTTACGGAACAGGCACTCCGTTTGAGAAAACTGCCGTCAATAATGTGAGCCTTTCAATTGAAAAAGGCGAGTTTATCGGCATTATGGGACACACGGGTTCGGGCAAGTCAACGCTTGTTCAGATGCTCAACGGACTTATGAAACCCACTTCCGGACAAGTTCTTCTTGACGGTGAAGATATTTGGGCAAATCCAAAGGATATCAGAAAAATCCGTTTCAAAGTCGGAATGGTTTTTCAGTATCCTGAATATCAGCTTTTTGAAGAAACCGTTGCCAAGGACATCGCATTCGGCCCTACGAATATGGGCAAGAGCGGTGCAGAGCTTGAAAAAGCGGTAAACGATGCCGCAAGATTTACGGGACTCAAAGATGAACTTCTTGACAAATCTCCGTTTGATCTTTCGGGCGGTGAAAAGAGAAGAGCCGCAATTGCGGGTGTCATTGCGATGAATCCCGAAGTTCTCGTTCTTGACGAGCCGACAGCAGGCCTTGATCCAATGGGCAGAGATGTGCTGTTGAGCCAGATTGTGCAGTATCACAAGGAACGCAAAAACACCGTAATTCTTGTATCCCACAGTATGGAGGACATTGCAAGGGTTTCCGATAAGATAATCGTTATGAACAAGTCAAACCTTGTTATGTTTGATAAGACAAAAGAAGTTTTCTCAAAGGGACGAGAACTTGAAAAAATAGGACTTCGAGTACCGCAGATAACCAAGATTATGCTTGAACTGCGTGAAAAAGGTTTTAATGTTCCCGAAGGAATACTTACTGTTGATGAGGCAATGAACTGTATTTCCTCACTGCTTGACAAGGAGGGTAAAATATGGTAAGAGATGTTGCGTTCGGTCAGTATTTCCCTGCGAACAGCGTAATCCACAAATGTGATCCCCGTGCAAAGCTGATTATGCTTGTCGGATTTCTCGTAATTATTTTCTGTACTTTTAACTACGCCTCGCTTGCACTTGTTGTGCTTTTTACCGCACTTTTTGTTGCGGCAAGCAAAGTGCCTGCAAAGTTCTATTTTAAAAGTATGAAAGTAATTGTATTTATTATAATAGTAACCTCGGTTCTTAATGTGTTCTACGGTTCGGGTGATCCGCTTGTACAATGGGGAATTTTCAAAATCACCCTAAACGGCATAAACAGAGCAATTTTTGTTTCGGTAAGAATCATCTGCCTTATCCTTGCAAGCTCCTGTCTTACATTCACAACTTCTCCGACAGAGCTTACGGACGCAATCGAAAGACTGATGAAACCGCTTGCAAAACTGCACTTTCCCGTTCACGAGGTTGCAATGATGATGTCGCTTGCTTTAAGATTTGTTCCCACACTTCTTGAAGAAACCGACAAAATTACTCAGGCTCAAAAGGCAAGAGGTGCCGATATGGAGTCGGGTAATATTATTCAGAGGGTAAAGGCATTTATCCCTATTCTTATTCCGCTTTTTGTTTCGGCATTCAGAAGAGCCTATGAGCTTGCAACAGCAATGGAGTGCCGTTGCTATCGTGGCGGAACAGGAAGAACACGAATGAAAACTATTCATATGGCAAAGCGTGACTATGTATCTTTTGTAATGGTCGCACTTTTAATCGGCGGAGT
>CACXYD010000221.1 GCA_902771755.1 uncultured Ruminococcus sp.
GAAAGAGGACGGCACGAAAGGCGCGTGGATTCCGAATTACAAGGAAGACAGTGATTATGAATTTGAGCTTCTTGACGACGGCACCTACAGAATATCAAAGTATATCGGTTCAACGGATAATCTCAGCGAAATCACTGTGCCGAAAAGCTATAAAGGTAAACGGATTACGGTAATCGGTAAAGAAAACGAGAAATTCATTAATACCAACAACGAGTTTAAGCTTGTTCTCAACGAAAACATAACAACGATTGAAGGGGGCGCTTTTGAGGACGTTCCGTTAACCGAAATCAGCGGCGATACTTCATCGCTTTCATTAATCGGAGACCGCGCTTTCCAATACAACAGCGGTTACCACAGTCTGATTTTAAAGCTTGATTATACCGACAATATAACTATCGGTGATTACGCCCTTAAAAACCGGGATGTTGTTGAAAACATCATGCACGAAACAAAGCTTGTTGATAACAGCGGACATTCCGGTCATGTCGGCACCCCCCACTCTGTTTCCTACACTGTCAGAGGCTCGCACATTGCAAATGTTAATATTTCCTGGGGTTCCGATTTGTCTGAAGCTACCGCACATGTTGAATGTCAGAATTCCCACTGCGGTTACAAAGAGGATATTCCCTGTGAAATAACAAGCAAAGATAAGGAAGACAAGATTATCTATACCGCAACGGCTGTTGTAACGAATAATACATATACCAGCACTCAGGTTATAACCAAAGAAGGAATAACCGTTAACAAATCCGAAAACGGAATGGTTGAAGCTGACAAGAAATTTGCTCTTTCCGGCGAAACCGTTACTCTTAATGTCACACCCGCAGACGGTTATGCGTTAAAGAGTATCAGCGTAACGGCTCAGGACGAAACGGAAATAACCCTTTCGGGCGAAGGAAACACCAGAACGTTTACTATGCCGGGTAAGAATGTAACCGTAAATGCAGAATTTGAGAGAATCGCGGCAAACGGATACAGCCTTACCCTTGACGACGGCATTAAGGTTAACTTCCTCATTGACACTAAGTTCTATGGTGCAGAAGACGGCTATATTGAGTATGAATATATCAAGTCAAGCGCCACAGAGAGCGCCGAGAGAGAAGGCGGCAGCATTAATGTGGCAGACCTGCCGGTTTACAGTGGAACGGACGCATATGACGGCAACAGCAAGTTGACCATCAAAGCCGCACCGGCACAGATTGCGGAAAATTACATTATTCGTATATATAACAAGAACAGCGAGCTGCAAAAAGAATTAACCGTATCTATTGCCGATTACTGCGAAAAATTGAAGGGTGACGCTACTTACGGTGAGTTGATGAGCGCTCTGCTTAACTACGGACAGTTAGCCAATGAATACTTTGGTTATGCGGCAAAGGTTGAAGGCGACTATGTAGTACCGCACAGCGAGAACTACAAAGCAGCATTGAGCGCAGATGAAAGTGCAGCACTTAATACTTTAGCTGTAGCAAACATTGTCAACCAAGGCGCAGCACAGGTGACCGGCGTTTCCTACATCGCACAGATGAACCCCGAGTTTAAGTTCATATTCACCGGCACTGACGCTACCGAAGCAGAAGTCAGCGGTGGTTTAAGTACAGTTGTTGAGAAATCAAACGGCAACACCACAGTTAAGGTGACCGGCTTAAATGCTTCCGATTTTGATAAGACCTTCACTGTGACGATAGACGGTACAGTGCTTGAATACAACGGCTATGCTTACTTGAAAGCAGCTATGAATTCTGCAGCTTTGAGCGACCTTGCACGCGGTATTTTCCGCTATGCACAGGCAGCAGATAAAACATTTAACTAAGGAGGGCGATGAAAATGAAATATTTAACCCCTGAATTAGAAGTGATTAAATTCGAGATTTCGGATGTACTGGCAACCAGCGCAGCCAACCCCGAAACACCCGCGAGAGAAAATTGGGAAACTTCCGATACAGTTCCATTTGAACTTGATTAAAAAAAACAGCGGGCTGTCTTGCAATTGCAGGGCAGCTCGTTTGCTTTTTTGACGGCAAAAAATCTTGACAATCAAAATAATTCTTTTTAGTGAGAGTATGACATAAAAACTTCCGGGGAACCTACACCATTGTTCAAGGGATACTCCTACCTGCAAGGAAGGGGACGGTTAGCGTGAAAGAAACTTTCACGCAGTGAATAGAGAATAGTGAAGAGTGTGACTTATGGGAGGGTTTGTGTACGCTCCCTGTTTTTTTCATCTCAAGGAAGGGGACGGTTCTCTTCCTTATTTTTGAAATTCATCCTCACCGAATGAAATCAATCAAGGAACCGTCCCCTGATTGGATTTTCAAAAAACTGTCATTTTTTGGAGAATATTGGAAGAGATTTGTTGACAATGGCATTACATTTGTAGTATGATAAATTTATATTAATAGTTATAATGGAGGTAATGGGTATGGCAGAGAAAAAACTGAAAATCAGCTCAAAAAAATACCGCGGTGAATCGGCGGTTGTGTCTGTCAGGTTACCGGTGGAGCTTGTTTCAACGTTGGATGAAATTGCGGCTCAAACAGGCAGAACACGAAATGAAATTATGCAAACCTGCATTGAGTTTGCAGTGGATAATCTGGAGATTGAAGGTTAGAGTTATTTTGAGGTTGATATTATGAGGATTGATGAATTTCACAAATCAATAAATGAATCTGATTTTACTGAAGAACAGATTAACATTATTTGGGATTTTTACGTAACTAAATCAATTGCCGGTTCAGCAGCTCAAAAACGCAATGTAAGAGATTATGGTATTTCTACTTTGCCGATAAAAAACATGTTAAATCAAAGCACGGTTGAAAGCAACAGGATTAAAATACTGCCAGCAACATCGATTTCTGAAATTACAACAGATTTCAAACTAGATCCAAACGACGATGTTGAGATTGACCATTTAGGGATTGTATGTTTAACTCCTTTTTTTATTGAGAGTGAGCAAAAACCAAAGAAAAGATATGGTGACGCTGAAAGCATATTGACGCATATTAGGAACGCTTTCGCTCATGGTAATACATACTTTTTTAATAATGGAAATGTTTTATTGACTGATAAAGATAATCGAGGAAAGCTTACGGCATCAATTTTAATTAAACAACAAACATTAATTGATTGGATTAAACTTATAGATTCAAATGAAATTTTTTATGTATTGCATAATGTGGAGGAAATAGAGAATGGCAAAGATAGTTGACATTATTAAATACGAAGGCGATAATACCACCTTTATTTGGAA
>CACXYD010000222.1 GCA_902771755.1 uncultured Ruminococcus sp.
TTAAATTGTAAACTTTTTGTAAGGAAAATAGCCTTGAAAAATGATTTTAAAAGATATATAATGCTTTTGATAATGGATTAGTGCGGAAAAATACGGCAAAATCCCGTTTTTATCGCATAAATCAGCCCCCACAGTATGTTCAATAAACACACAGAATGGAGTTTTTTATTTAATGAAATCATTTCAAAAGCTTCCGCCGCAGTTTCAGTGTGCCGAAGTAAAAGAATACTATGACATTCTCTGCAGAAAACAGGGCAGTCTTGTTTTAAAGCGAATCCTTGACATTCTTGCGTCTGTCATTCTTCTTGTGTTTCTCATCATTCCGATTGCGGTTATTGCAATTCTTGTTAAAACCGACTCAAAAGGCCCTGTGTTTTACAGACAGGAAAGGGTTACAACCTACGGAAAGAAATTCAAGATTCTTAAATTCCGTACAATGGTAACCGGAGCCGACAAGCTCGGAACACTTGTCACAACCGACAGCGACTCCCGAGTTACAAAAACAGGAAAGCTTCTCCGCAAATACCGTCTTGACGAACTGCCGCAGATTTTCAATGTTCTTTCGGGCAGTATGTCAATAGTCGGAACCCGTCCCGAGGTTCAGCATTATGTCGATATGTACGAACCCGAATATCTTGCAACACTCCTTATGCCTGCGGGAATAACCTCGCTGGCATCAATTATGTATAAGGACGAAGAAAAGCTGTTGAAAGGGGAGATAGATGTAGATAAGGTCTACATCGAAAAAATTCTTCCCGAAAAAATGAAGTTCAATCTTTCATATGTCAAAAATTTCAGCTTTGGTTCTGATATAAAGCTGATGTTCAAAACCGTTAAGGAAGTTTTCAGCTGATTTCGTTTTGATTGGAGTATTCAGATGACCGATTTTAAACAAAAGCTCAGAAGATTTTTTTCTGATTCATCGCTTTTCAGAAGAATCTATATTATAGATTTGTTTTTTACCAACATTGCGTTTCTCCAGATTCCTGCGTATGTGCTCCTTGTTTTTCTCTTTATATGGGGTGTATGCCTTGTGGTACATAATCAAATGAAGAATAACACATTCTTTAAATTGCGTTTCGGAATATGGATAGGAGCATTTCTCGCCGTAACGGTATTTTCAATGCTCATTAATTTTTCGCAGACAATTCTTTACAGCTTTGTAATGCTGTTGCATGTTGTAATGTGCTTTTTCCTTTTTTACGGAATGCACACAGAGCCTGAATTTGATTACAGAATAGAGCTTTATCACATTGCAAAATTCATTATATATGCAACAACAGTAATGAACATAATCGGCATAACCTGCCTTATGTTCGGCTTTAAATTTGAATGGTACTGGATTAAGTTCACCGTTTATGAAAACAGATTCACGGGCTGTTATGTCAACCCGAATCTGCTCGGCTTTATAGCCGTGGTATCAATTTTCTGTTGCCATATGGTTTCAAAAGGGCATTTTATGCGCAGAATTGCCGAAAAAATCCCTGAACCCGGTATCAGCAAAATATGGATAGTAGCTTGTCTTGCAACAAATGTATTTTCACTCATCTTGTGCGATTCAAACGCATCTCTTGTGCTTGCACTCGGATATGCAATCGTCTACATAGTTTATATGTTCTTTGCCGACAAAGCGGGACTTTCACCGTCCAAAATTATTTTGAAAATTACGGCGCTGTTTTTGGTGGGAATTTTCCTTACAGGCTCTGCTTTGATGTTCAGAACGATTTGTCAGGAAGGTTTTTCGGTTGTTGTGTCAAAGACAACCTCTGTTGTTGATTTGCTTCTCGGCAAAACCGAGAGTGAACTTGTGCAGGAAGAACTTACTCCCGAACAAAAAGAAATGCTTGAAAAGGACAAAGTTACTTTCTCTCACGAGAACAAAAACATTGACAGCGGAAGAAAGAAACTTTGGCTTGAATCAATCAATCTTTTCAAACTGTCACCGATTATCGGTATTTCAAACGGTAATATTGTTCTTTACAGCGCCGAGTATTCAAACGGTGCTTTGGAATATTCGTATCACAAGAGCGATTTGCACAACGGATTCCTTACAATTCTTGTTTCAACGGGTGTAATCGGTTTTGTGCTTTTCGGAATTTTCGGTTTTCGATTTGCAAAACATTCCGCACAACACTTGTTCTTACAGAAAAAAACATACCGTGACGATG
>CACXYD010000223.1 GCA_902771755.1 uncultured Ruminococcus sp.
GAACAGTTCTTGTTCAAAGTCGCAGAATTTGTTAAAGCCCATATTTGTCATAATTGTTCCGACAACGGCATTCTTTTTGAGAACACCTCTCTGCTTCATATCATTTGCGCAGATTGCGATGAGGTAGTCACCGTCAACAAGGTTACCGTTTTCGTCAACTGCAAGACATCTGTCGGCATCACCGTCAAATGCAAGGCCGCATGAAAGCTTGTGTTCACGAACATATTTCTGCAACTTGCTCATATGAGTTGAACCGCAGTCACGGTGGATGTTCACACCGTCAGGCTCGTCAAAGAGCATATGAACCTTTGCACCAAGCTTTGTGAAAAGCTTTTCGGCTGTTCTTGAAGAAGAACCGTTTGAGCAGTCAAGGGCAATTTCCATGCCCTCAAAGTCGCAGTCAACGGCTGAGATAAGGTGGTCAATGTACAAATCAGCCGCCTCTGTATCATATGTTACTCTGCCGATATTTTCATCTGTTGCGGATGCATACGGTACAACATGGTCAAGTACGATTTCCTCAATTCTGTTTTCGAGGTCATCGGGAAGTTTGCAACCGTCAGAGCTGAAAATTTTGATACCGTTAAATTCAAATGGGTTGTGTGATGCGGAAATCATAATACCTGCATCGGCATTGTATTTGCCTACAAGATAAGCAACCGCAGGAGTAGGAACTACCCCGAGAATGTGAACATTTGCACCTACCGAGCAAAGTCCTGCAATAAGTGCACCCTCGAGCATATCGCCCGAAAGTCTTGTGTCCTTACCGATTAAAATTGTGGGGTGTTCAACCTCATCGCTGATAAGAACCATTGCCGCCGCTCTGCCTATATTCATTGCAAGTTCGGGTGTAAGCTCTGCGTTTGCAACACCTCTTGCACCGTCTGTACCGAATAATCTTCCCATTATATATATTCCTCCGTTAAATAATTTGTGGATTTGCAAAATTTAGATTTTCGGCATAACTCCGTTCATTATCAGAGTTATACACGCATATTGTGACTGATTTATGACTCCCTGTCACCAAAGAGAGTCGGCTGTGTGGGCTGTGCGTTTACGACACCTTTCGGAAATTCGCAACCGAGATGCTTACAAGCCTCGGCAGTAATACATCTGCCCCTCGGTGTTCTGCTGACAAAACCTATCTGCAAAAGATACG
Organism: uncultured Ruminococcus sp.; assembly: GCA_902771755.1. GTDB lineage: Bacteria > Bacillota > Clostridia > Oscillospirales > Acutalibacteraceae > Ruminococcoides. Next base: position 1,160 of record CACXYD010000223.1, read on the forward strand.
GTTCATAAACATCCTCAATTGTTACAGCCTCTTCACCGATTGCCGCCGCAAGTGTTTCAAGTCCGACAGGACCGCCGTTGTAAAAACGGACAATTGCCTCAAGCATTCTTCTGTCGTTGCGGTCAAGACCGAGTTCGTCAATTTCAAGTCTGTCGAGTGCGGTTCTTGCGGTTTCAAGGGTGATGACACCGTTTGACATAACCTGTGCAAAGTCACGCACACGCTTTAAAAGTCGGTTTGCAATTCGTGGTGTTCCTCTTGAACGGGACGCAATTTCAAGCGCACCGTCATGTTCAATCTTTATTCCGAGAATTCCCGCACTTCTTTCAACAATCTGTGCAAGCTCCTCGGGAGTGTAGAGTTCAAGTCTTAACACCACACCGAAACGGTCACGCAAAGGAGCGGTCAGCTGACCTGCTCTTGTTGTTGCACCGACAAGTGTAAATTTTGGCAACGGCAGATGATATGACGCCGCCATTTGACCTTTACCTGTGATGATATCAATTGCAAAGTCCTCCATTGAAGGGTAAAGAATTTCTTCAACGGAACGGCTTAGTCTGTGAAAAAAAAAAAAAAAAACTTTTCAAGGTTTGTCAGCAGTGCCGCAAGGTCGCCCGGCTTTTCAATTGCGGGACCTGAGGTTATTCTCATTGACACACCGAGTTCGTTCGCAATGATTCCCGAAAGAGTTGTTTTACCGAGTCCCGGAGGACCGTAGAGCAGTACATGGTCAAGGGTTTCGCCTCTGATTTTTGCCGCCTCGATAAAAACCTTGAGGTTTTCCTTTGCCTTTTCCTGTCCTATGTATTCCGAAAGTGTTTTCGGTCGCAGAGGGTTGTCGCTCTCTGCCGTATCTTCGGGAATTTCGGAAGTATCGGTTATTCTGTTTTCAAAATCAAATTCATCCGAGAATTCCATTTTACTCATATATTACTGTCTTCCCATCTGTTTTAATGTGAGCGAAATAAGCTGTTCAACAGGCAAGGCGCTGTCGAGTGTTGCGAGTACGGGCGAAACATCCGAAGGAGAATAACCCAAAACTCCGAGTGCCTCGATTGCTTTCGAAACATTTCCCGTTGAAACATTCACGCTGTTCTGTGCCGCCTGTGCAAAGGAACTGTCCTCTTTAGCCGCTTTTGCAAGCTTGTCCTTGAGTTCAAGAACAATTCTCTGTGCTATTTTTTTGCCTATTCCCTGTGCTCTTGTAATTGTTTTGAGGTCATCGGAGGCAATTGCCATTGCAACCTGTTCAGGACTGAGCTCCGACAAAACCGCAAGTCCTGCCTTTGGACCTACACCGCTTACGCTGATGAGGTTTTTAAAGGTTTCAAGCTCTGCCTTTGTTGCAAAGCCGAAAAGGTCAACTGCATCTTCCCTTACATTAAGGTAGGTGTAAAGCATTACCTCTGTGTTAAGCTTTACGGCTTTGAGTGTGTTCATTGTTGTCTGGCACATATAGCCGACACCGCCGCACTCTACTACCGCCGCATTTGATTCTATAGCAATAAGTTTTCCTCTTACGGAATAAAGCATATTTAAAGTCCCTTTCCGTACATTACTCTTCTGAGCTGTGAGCCTGCCGCCTGTGTGTGACAGATTGCAATTGCAAGTGCGTCACAGGTATCATCGGGTTTCGGGATTTCTTTCAGCTTTAAAAGCCTTGCGGTCATTTCCATAACCTGTGGTTTTTTAGCCTTGCCATATCCCGTTACAGCCGTTTTGACCTGAAGAGGAGTGTACTCAAAGATTGGTATTTTAAGTTTTTGTGCCGCAAGCAGGGTTACTCCCCTTGCCTGAGCAACATTGATAGCCGTTTTCTGATTGGTCTGAAAGTAAAGTTTTTCGATTGCAAGGGCGTCGGGGCGACATCTGTTGAGAATAGCATAGGTTTCGTCATAGATGTACTCAAGCCGTTTGTTAAAATCAGTTCCGGCAACGGTTTCAATTGCACCGTAACCGAGAGTTTTATATGTATTCGATTTAAAATTGATTGCTCCCCAACCGACAATGGCATATCCGGGATCAATTCCAAACACTACCAAAACAATACCTCCGAAAAAATCCAAAAATGGCATAATAACATAGCTTAAAACATTATAACACACGCAACTTTATTTATCAATAAAATTATTCATTAATCTGCGTATTCCGCTCAAAATGTACATAAGAAGCCTTGAATGGCAAATTCACTCTGTTTTTTGCGTGTTATCGGCACGGTTGAGCGTGATTTTTGAACCGTTGTATGACAAATCAAGCTTTTTTCCGTGGGGAACATATTCAAAGGTGTAGTTTCGGTAAAGTTTCGGCACAAATATTACAAGCGTTGTGTCATCGGCAACATATTTTCCGCAAAGCTCCGTTTTATCCTTTCCGCTTTGCAAAATAACTGACGCATTGTCGCCGTTAAATGAAAGGTTTATTTTTCCGCTACCGTCAAGTTCTGCACTCCAATTGTTGCAAGTAAGTTCGTTTTGATATCCCGATGTGTCGGCACTGCATGAACAAAGCAGAAAACAGACGCAGATTAAAAGCAAAATGACAAATTTCTTCATAAAAACCACCCTCACAGGTATATGATATTATTACAGATTATTCATAAAAATTGAAAATTAGTACATATACCGTTGACGGCGGAAAGTGAAATTTACAGTTTTGTTATAATTCTTGAAAAGCATAATTATTTTGTGTATATTGTATGG
>CACXYD010000224.1 GCA_902771755.1 uncultured Ruminococcus sp.
GCAGATTATGCGGTGGCGCAGTTTTCGTTTTTGTAATATTCGACAAGGTTGTCCCTGCCGAAACCTGCGTCATAAAAATTCGGGTTGAGCGAAAACAGATATGACGATGACTGAATCTTGCCGTATTTGCCGACCGTGAATCCGCCCGATTTTGTAATGATTTTTCTTTTGCAAAGGAATTTTATGCTTTCCCTTACGGTGTTGTCAGAAATCGCACAGGCCTCTGCAATCGTGTGTATTGACGGGTAGCAGGTGTTCGATTTGTCACAGCATTTGAGTATGTAGCATAAAACAGCGAGCTGTTGCGGTTTAAGGTTGAGGTCAAACACCTCGTTGGGAACCATAAAAAAGTTATTCATAAAATCGCCTCCACTTATAAGCACATAAGGCGAAAAAATGCATATTTTAATGCAATTTTTGAAAAATTTTAAATTTGTATGGTTAAAATAATTTTAGCAATTGTTTTCACAATTCAGTAGGGGCGTTCATCGGACGCCCGCAAGTAACGGTACAAATTATATGCTAAAACAAATTATATAAATGCTACAAACCCGTAGGGGCGGATATTATCCGCCCGCACGGCGAGCCGCCGGATAGTTTATAATGTCAAAAAACATATTATGCCCGAGCGTGAAATTGTAATTGCCTGTGCAATCCAACTGTAGGGGCGTTCATTGGACGCCCGCCTTGATAAAATTATTTGTTTTATGTGTGTGTTATGATGTGATGAAAATTGTGTATTCCAATGTAGCGGCGAACAGTGTTCGCCAATCAATTCGTGTGTAAACACGAATTGAATAAAAGCTAATTTTAATTTGACATTATAATTTTTTGAAACAAATAGATTGTGTGTTTGTTCGTTTTGGTTTTGCAACCAAAACGATTGGCGATCACTGATCGCCGCTACAGTATATCAATATTTCTGCGGCATTTATATGGTGTGCAATAACATAAATTTTCTGCCATTACCTGCGGGCGTCCGATGAACGCCCCTACTGAATTGTGCAGACGGTGACAATGTTACGCTCGGGCATAATATGGTTTGCATTGCAGAAACTATCTTCACGAACGGGGAGCGAGGCACTCGCATGCTTGACAATTTTGTGGTTGCGATATATAGTATAGGCAAGGGAAGAGATTAACGGCGGATGCCGTAAAAATTGTGGGGTGAGCAGATGAAAATAACACTTAATCCCGACAAAGAAGTAGTAAAAACAGTTAAAGAAGGCTTAAAGAGGACAGGCGGTTACTGCCCGTGCAGAATTCAGCGTACCGAGGAATACAAGTGTATGTGCAAGGAATTCAAAGAGCAGATTGCCGATCCCGATTTTGAGGGCTTTTGTCATTGTATGCTTTACTACAAATCAAAAGATTAAAATACCCGAACAGGAGGATTATTATGGAAATAGAGCTTTACAAAGAAACTTTTGAGCAGGAGGTTTTGCAGTCGGATATCCCCGTGCTTGTTGACTTTTGGGCAACATGGTGCGGTCCGTGCAAGATGATTGCTCCGATTGTGAAAGAAATCGCTAACGAATATGACGGCAAAATTCTTGTCGGCAAGGTTAATGTTGACGAAGAACCTGACCTCACAATGCAGTATAATGTGTCGAGTATCCCGACTCTTATGGTGTTCAAAAACGGTCAGCTCGTCAATATGGCAGTAGGCTATCGTGAAAAAGACGAAATTCTTAAAATGCTCAAGTAAATATCTCACCTAAACCACAAAACCGTGTGTACAGAAAAAGTACACACGGTTTTTTTATTTGTCAGATTTAAGAAATTGTGAAAATTTCAATATCTTATCCTGTATTATTTTTACTGTTTCTGCGTTTGAATAAACGGTATCAGAATCAATAAGGCTTGATGCAAAATCATAGAAAGGCTTTGCAAATCCGCATTCATTAAGCTTAAAAATAGAGTGGCTGTTTTTTACATCTGATAAGAGAAGAAAGAAGTCGTTGACCTGACCTGTTCCGCAATAACGAAGATTTTTCGGCAGATGGAGTTTATCTTCACGAATAAGGTGCAGACTGCTTTGTTTTAATTCGGTTGCAGATTTGCAAAGTTCATTTAAGATTTTTATTCGATATTTGGGCGGAATAGGATTGTAGGCAATTTCGGGTATTTCAGTTATTCTGCCTGTCATAATAAAATTGTCAAGTCCCCGTTCGGTAAAAATAGAGGTTTTTAACATAAAGTCACGGTATTGAGAAAGACAGCTTTTGGCACGGTCAAATATAACCGGAAAGTTTGGAATGTCCTTCCTCATACACATCTCGATTAATTCATCACCTATATACGGCGTTACGCAGGGTTCGTATTCAATGGTAATCAAATTTGTGTTTGCAATGTCAAAGTGTTGCAAATGCTCAACATAAATGCTGCTGTAACCCATAAGCGTGTTGATATCGGCAATCAGCGCATATGAATCATTGATTTTTTGTTCAAAAAGTTCTTTGTGGAGTTTAATTATATTTTCATCCTGAATTATAACCGCACTTCTTTTGTCATATGAAATTGTAATCAGATAGTTATAGGTAACAATAAAGTACGGCAGAATGGAACTGTTCCTTGTTTTATCGTAGTAGTAATAAGCGTGGTAATCCGTTTTGCTGAGGAAAATAGGATAGATTTTGCTTATCATGTTTATGTTTGAATAGTAGTT
>CACXYD010000225.1:0-887 GCA_902771755.1 uncultured Ruminococcus sp.
TTTCTATACCTTTTTTGTATGAAACAGGATATCCGCCGCTTGCCATAACAACACAAGCTGCAGCACCGTTGTCCCACTCAATGTCAAGGTCAGAAAGCTTTTCGTCAATAACAGCCTCGCAGATGTCTACAAGGTCCGTTTTGAGTCTTGGAAGAACAACCTGTGCCTCAGGATCACCAAAACGGGCATTGTACTCAATAACCTTTGGACCGTTAGGAGTAATCATAAGACCAAAGTAAAGACAACCCTTAAAAGGTCTGCCCTCTTTGTTCATTGCCTCGATTGTAGGAATGAAGATTGTATCCATACATTCTTTGGCAATTTCATCTGTATAGTACGGATTTGGGCTGATTGTACCCATACCGCCTGTGTTAAGGCCTTCGTCATTATCAAAAGCACGCTTGTGGTCTTTTGAGCTGACCATAGGCTTTACGCACTTGCCGTCTGTAAATGCAAGAACGGAAACTTCGGGACCTGTAAGGAATTCCTCAATAACAATGTTGTTACCCGAATCACCAAACTTCTTGTCTTCCATAATTTCTTTGACTGCGTCAATTGCCTCATCAACAGTCTGGGCGATAATTACACCCTTGCCGAGAGCAAGACCGTCAGCCTTTACAACTACGGGAGCAGTATTTTCGCTTTTGATATAGTCAATTGCTTTCTGAGCATCGTCAAAGACTTCATACTTTGCAGTAGGAATGCCGTATTTCTTCATAAGGTTCTTTGAGAAAACCTTTGACGCCTCAATAATTGCCGCATTGGCATTTGGACCGAATGCTCTGATTCCTGCCTCCTGCATAGCATCAACCATACCGTCTGCAAGCGGATCATCGGGAGCAACAAAAACAAGGTCAATTGCATTGTCTTTTGCAAACTTAACCATA
>CACXYD010000225.1:909-3017 GCA_902771755.1 uncultured Ruminococcus sp.
ACCATATTTTCTTTGTCCATAACTCCGATATTAACAAGTTCTGCATCTCTTGAGATACCGCCGTTACCGGGAGCGCAATAAAGCTTTGTGCATTTTGGGCTTTCGAGAAGCTTTTTGATTAAAGCATGTTCTCTACCACCCGAACCAATCATTAAAATTTTCATAACCGCACCTCTATTAGTGATGGAAAAGACGAATACCTGTGAATGACATAGTCATATTGTACTTGTTGCAGGTTTCAATAACATTATCATCACGAATTGAACCGCCCGGCTGTGCAACAAACTGAACACCTGAACGCTTAGCTCTTTCGATGTTGTCACCGAATGGGAAGAATGCGTCAGAACCGAGTGAAACACCGTCAAATGTTGCAAGCCAAGCCTTTTTCTCTTCCTTTGTAAGAGGCTCGGGCTTAGTCTTGAAGAACTGCTGCCATATGCCGTCAGCAAGTACATCCTCATAATCATCAGAAATGTAAACATCAATAGTGTTATCTCTGTCAGGACGGCGGATGTTGTCAACAAACGGAAGATTCATAACCTTCGGATGCTGTCTGAGATACCAAATATCAGCCTTGTTACCGGCAAGTCTTGTGCAGTGAATTCTTGACTGCTGACCTGCGCCTACACCGATTGCCTGACCGCCTTTTGCGTAGCAAACAGAGTTTGACTGAGTGTATTTAAGAGTGATAAGAGCAACGAGAAGGTCACGCTTTGCCTCCTCTGTAAGATTCTTATTGTCTGTTACAATGTTCTGAAGGAGCATTTCTTCGTCAATTTTGAGTTCGTTTCTGCCCTGTTCAAATGTAATGCCGAAAACATCCTTATGCTCAATAGGAGCAGGAACATAGTTCGGATCAATTTTTACAACATTGTAGTTGCCTCTCTTTTTGGTCTTGAGAACCTCGAGAGCCTCGGGAGTGTAGTCGGGAGCAATAATGCCGTCTGAAACTTCTCTCTTGAGAAGGATTGCAGTCTGAACATCACAAGTATCGGAAAGAGCAACCCAGTCACCATATGATGACATTCTATCTGCACCTCTTGCCATTGCATATGCGCTTGCAATCGGAGAAAGCTCAAGGTCATCTACAAAATAGATTTTCTTGAGAGTGTCAGAAAGCTCTGTTGCAACTGCCGCACCGGCAGGACTTACATGCTTGAATGATGCTGCCGCAGGAAGACCTGTTGCCGCCTTGAGTTCCTTTACAAGCTGCCATGAATTGAATGCATCAAGAAAATTGATATAACCCGGTTTGCCGTTGAGAACCTCAACAGGAAGATCTTTACCGTCCTGCATAAAAATTCTTGAAGGCTTCTGATTCGGGTTACAGCCGTATTTTAAAGCAAGTTCGTTCATTGGATTCATCCTTTCCGAAAATTAAATTACTTGTTTTTATTGATAATTCTTGACTCTGCCTTATTTGAGGCAATGTCAATGTAGCGTACAAAAAGTGAAACCTTGTTATCCTCATTGAGAGAATTCCAGATTTTCTCGGCAAATGTGTCAATATCATCGTTACCGATTTCTACGAGTGTAGGTTCACCCTCAAAGCTTGGGAGAGGATTGCCGTCACTCATGTATGTGTGAATGAATCTGCCAAGACCGTTTATAGGCTTGTCATATGTAAATGTGTATCTTTCGCAACAATCGGGATTGCCGTCTGCACTCTTGAGAATTGACATAGCATAATTCATCTTGCCGTTTTCACACTCAACGATACCTGAAATTCGTGGAGTGTAGTTAGGGCCGTCAGGCTCAAATTCTCTTGTAGTGAGTGACTGTTCAAATGTCTGACCTTCATTCATAAGGTCATAAACAGTATCTGTCTGGTCACCGTTTGTAACGATAGTTTTGTTACCGAGAACTCTTACGGGAGAATAGATGATAAGTGACGGATCAACAAGCTTTGAAGGATCAAAAGCCTGAGTTTTGATGCCGTCCTCGGTTTCTACAAACACTCTGTTTCTGCTGTTTTCGCTTCTGCCCATAATGAAGTATGCAATAACAGCCTTTGAGCCGTTTGCACTTTTGCCGATTACAATGCCTCTACCCGGATATGAAGTTGAAGCAATGTCATTGTAAAGTGATACAGGTTTCATATTTTTCCT
>CACXYD010000226.1 GCA_902771755.1 uncultured Ruminococcus sp.
CGTTTTGTACGGCGGTTGTTGTTTACCATATATTCAACGGTTGACGGATTGCCGACAAGCACAAGCGTTTTCTTTGCCCTTGTAACAGCTGTATAGAGCAGGTTTCTGTAATAAAGCTGAGGCGGTCCCGAAAACATCGGGATAATAACTGCGTCAAACTCGTTGCCTTGACTTTTATGCACAGTAATTGCATAGGCAAAATCAAGGTCGCCTGCAAATTCAAAAGTGTATCGTGCAATCTTGTCAAAAAATTTAACGGTAAGCGATTTTGTCTTTCTGTCAATTTTTGTGATGATTCCGATGTCACCGTTGAAAATTCCTTCGCCTGTTTCGCCGTTCTCACGGAACCAGCGAATATCGTAGTTGTTTTTTATCTGCATAACCTTGTCGCCTGTGCGAAAGGTCTTTGAACCGATTGTAATTTCGGGCTTTTCATCATCTTTCGGATTGAGTGCCGCCTGCAATTTGTGGTTCAGTTCGGTAGTTCCGAGTTCGCCTTTTTTGGACGGAGCAAGCACCTGAATATTCTCAAACGGGGAATAGCCGTATGCCTTTGGCAGACGATTGGCACAAAGGTCAGCTATTACCGTTGAAACTTCTAATTTATTATTCCTTTGGAGAAAGAAGAAGTCTTTGTCGGCGGAATTAAGCACAGGCATTTCACCGTTCACAATCTTATGTGCGTTGGTGACAATAAGGCTCTGCTGTGCCTGACGGAAAATTTCATTCAACCGCACAACGGGAATAAGTCCGCTTTCGATAAGGTCGCTGAGTACATTACCCGGACCTACGGACGGCAACTGATCGGAGTCGCCTACAAGAATAAGTCGGCAACCCGTTGCAAGCGCTCTCATAACACTTTCCATAATGAATGTGTCAACCATTGAAACCTCGTCAACAATCAACGCATCACATTTAAGCTGATTGCGTTCGTTCTTGTTAAAAACGGGGTTGTCATGTTTATCCCAACTGACTTCAAGCAGTCTGTGCAGAGTTTTTGCCTCATCGCCCGTGAGTTCGCTCATTCGCTGAGCCGCTCTGCCTGTGGGGGCAGAAAGCAAAACGGTTTTGCCCTTTGCTTTCATTATCTTTATTATAGCATTGAGGGTTGTCGTTTTTCCTGTACCGGGGCCGCCCGTCAGTACGAGCATACCCTCGGTGAGTGCCATAGTGATTGCTTTCTTTTGCAATTCGGCATATTCGATTCCGTCCTCTTTTTCACACTTTTCAATTGCCTTGTCAATGTCCTTAATTTTCTCTGACGGAAATTTAAGCAACATTTTTATTCTTGATGCTATGTACATTTCGCAGAGGTGAACATTGGGGGAGAACACGAACTTTTTGCCGTCAATTTCATCTTCGATAAGTGAACGGTCAAACAGCATTTCTTCCATACACTGCGAAACTTTTCCGCTGTCAACTCCGAGAAAATCGGTCGAAACCTTCAGCACCTTTTCTTTTGGCAGACAGGTGTGACCGTTTCTTTCGTTGTGATGAAGAATATATGCGATTCCCGCACGCATTCGGACATTTGAATCGGGTTCTAATTTTTCTTTTTTAGCAATAAAATCCGCACTCTCAAACGATACTCCAAAATCGCCCTGACAGAGAATATACGGATTTTTCTTGATTAAATCGACACAACTCGGACCGTAAGCGTTGAAAATCTTGACCGATGCGGTATTTGAAATTCCGTACTCGCCGAGAAAAAGCATGAGTGTTCGCACACCCGTGTTCTGCTTTAACTGCTTTGAAAAATCCTCGGCTTTTTGTGAAGAAATTCCTTTCAGCATTGCAACTCTTTCGGGCTGATTTTCAAGCACATCAAGCGTTGCCTCGCCAAATTCTTTTACAAGTCTTTGTGCGGTCTGAGCGCCGATTCCCTTGATTGCTCCCGATGAAAGGTAACGAAGAATGTCAGCCGCCTCGGTAGGTCTGCTGATTTCGCAAATCTGCACGGCAAACTGTCTGCCGTAGCTCGGATGATTTGTGTAGTTGCCCGTAAGCTTTACAACATCACCCGATGACACCTGTGGCATAATTCCGACAGCGGTAAGATAATCGTCACCGTCGGCAAGTTCAATGACCGTGTA
>CACXYD010000227.1 GCA_902771755.1 uncultured Ruminococcus sp.
TTCTATTTTATTTATATAATTTAATTTATCCACACCATTGTACGACGATTACTTGCTGGCGGATAATATCCGCCCCTACAGAATAACAATCATATCATCAAACAGAAACAACCGCCCACCTTTCGGTGAGCGGTTGTTTTGTGTAGTGTAGTATTAGGAAATTGGGATTAGATTACGATTACTGCTGTCTTTCGCAATAGCTTGAAAGGCCTGTGTTAGGATCTGTGTATTTGAGCATATCGTTGTCAGCGTCATATGTGTAGTTAAACTGCTGTTCGCCTACTGTCATAACGAGGTCTGTACCCTCAAATGTGTAGTTGCCCGAAACAGTCACACCGCTCATTTCGCCTGAGAATGTGCCGTCATCTGCAAATGTGTATGTACATTTCAAAGTTTCGGGTTCAACACCGTTTGCTGTTGCGTAGTCATCAATTGAAACTGCTGTACCGTCTGTACCCTCAAGTGCAGTTACAGTCCAAGTACCTACAACGCTTGCCGATGAATCGCCGTCCTTTGAATCAGCGGCGCTGTCATCTGCGCTGTTTGCATTGTCATCAGCAGTCTGTGAAGCCGAACTTTCGTTTTTGCTTGACGAGTCACCGTCATTACCGCAACCTACAAGCCCTACTGTACCTACCATACAAATTGCAAGCAATAAAGCTAACTTCTTGATTTTTTTCATAGTTGATTACCTCTTTCCGATATTTTTTACTTTCCGATTTTGATTTACGGAAACACCGCAATTTTCGTGTTTCGCTTTCATCACCTCAGTGATAGCCAATTTAATGCAACATTTCAACAAATTGGCACAAACATCAATCTTTTGGCAAAAACATATGACAATCGGATATAATATTTTTCAAATTTATGGTATAATCTAAGTGCAGTTAAGCATTGCTACGAATTAAATCATTTCAAAGGAGGCGATATCTTGAAAATTGCAGTTATTGACGATGAAAAGCCTCAGGCAGACATTCTTTACTCAATCTGCAACGCATATTTCGGTGAACACAAGCAAAATGTGCAGATTGATTGTTTTCCTGACGGAATAGCTTTTTTCAATTCATTCAAGGAGAATGTCTATAAAATAGCCTTTGTAGATATTTTTATGGAGAAGATGAACGGCATTGCCGTGGCTGAAAAGCTTCGTGAAAAAGACCGTGATATTCTTATTGTATTTGTCACAACAAGCCCCGATTTTATGATGCAGGCATTTTCCGTTCACGCTTTTCACTACATAACAAAGCCCTACAAGGCTGAGCAGATTTACAAGGTACTTGATGATGCCTCGTCATATGTATCGGACAATTCAAAATATATTGAAGTTATGTGTGACCGCCGAAACACGCTGATTTCGCTTAAAGAAATTGTTTCGGTTGAATCCGATGCACATTATATCAACATAGGCGTTGTTTCGGGACTTAGATATCGCACACGAATGACCATTGCAGAATTTATTAAGCTCACCGACAATGACACCCGTTTCATACCCGTAAACAGAGGAATCGTGCTTAATGCCGATTACATAAAGGACATTGAAGGCTCTGTATGCGTTACAGGCAACGGCGAAAGATTCCCGATTAAAATTCGTGAAAAAACTCGGATTGAACAGAACATTCGTGAATATATGTTCAAAAAAATCAGAGAAGATCAGCGGAGGTGAATATGAACACATTCTTAAATTTTTTTCAGACATTGTTCAGCTTTGCCATAATAATCCCTTCGGGACTGTTCTGCTTTTTACCGCTGAAAAATCAACTGCGTTATCCCGTTTCAAAAATAATAATCGCATTTCTGTGTTCGTTTTTTGTAATAGGTTCGCTGTCGGCTGTTGTGATGATGTTGTTTCACATTGACAATCTGAACCTTGTCCTGTTCCCCGACCTCATAATTTTTTACTTCTTTTTAAAGAGCGTTACAAAGGCGGGAACGGCACGGTGTTTGTTCGTTTTTATAAGCGTATGCTGTCTGGTTTCGTTTTTCTCGTTGTATGCATATTTTCTCAATGCATTTTTTCAGGAGGAAATTTCAAGAGGAGTTGACACCTCATATGACATCATTCAAATGGGACT
>CACXYD010000228.1 GCA_902771755.1 uncultured Ruminococcus sp.
TAAGTCCCTGAGCAAAGCCACGGAAGATAAGTGAAGTGATAACACCCGAGTTACCTCTTGCTCCACGGAGCATTGCAGACGCTGTGATACCTGCGGCATCACCTGCACAAGTGCCGTCAAAATCTTCAAGAGCTGTGGCAGCCGCATTTACTGTCATTGACATATTTGTACCTGTGTCACCGTCGGGTACAGGGAAAATATTAAGATCATTTATACTGTTTTTTTGGTTTGAAATGTTATTCGCACCCGAAATAACAGCCTGTTTGAGAATTTGTCCGTTTATCATTTAGGCACATCCTTTTAATGTACATTTTTTAATCAACAGCATAAGCCGATTTTACACCGACAAATGCAGTTTTACATTAATTCACAATTTAACATTATACATTATCAGCTTGTTTTTTGCAATAGTATAATATACTAATTATCTGCAAAAAAAGCCGACTTAATCGGGATTATTTCATATTTTTTGACAATTGGAAACAATTTCCGATATGTGGATTTGTGTTATTCAATACGCATTGACTCGGCTGAAACGCACTTTCCGCTCTTGTCGTCAATGTCAAACAGCGTACATTCCATTTTACATTCTCCGCTTGCAAGGTCAAAACGCTGTGGGAGCTTATTTTTAAGCTTTGCGATTATGATTTCGCTTTTGACACCGAGAACCGAATGGATTGTACCCGTCATACCCGTATCGGTTATGTAGCCCGTTCCCTTTGGGAGAACCTGTGCGTCCGAGGTCTGAACATGGGTGTGAGTTCCGAACATTGCTGAAACTCTGCCGTCAAGGTAATAACCCATTGCCCTTTTCTCCCCTGTTGCCTCTGCGTGAAAGTCAACAATTATGATTTTGCTTTCTGCCTGTTTAATCATTTTATCGACACATTCAAAGGCGCAATTCAGATTGTTGTCCATATAGGAATTGCCCATGATATTTATAATCGACACAATTCTTCGCCCTGTGTCAACATTAATTATACCGTTGCCGGGTGTTGAATTTTCGGGAAAATTGGCAGGTCTGACAATGAAGGGGTTCGAGTCGAGATAGTCATAGACTTCTTTTCTGCGGAATGAATGGTTGCCGAGTGTAATTGCGTCAACTCCGCTGTCAAAAAGATGCTTTGCCGACACGGGAGTTATGCCGTTGCCGTCAGCGGAATTTTCACCGTTGCAGATTACAAAATCAATGCCTTTCACCTTTTTGAGTGTGGGAAGATTGTTGCGAAGAAACTCACAGCCGATACTGCCAACAACATCACCTATACATAAAATTCTCAAAATTATCCCTCCGTTTGTGTCCGACTGCAAAAATTCAGTCATTCAAAGCAATACATACAAATTGATTATAGCACAACTTTTCTATTCTGTCACATCAAAATCAACCTGACCTGCAATATTTTCGTTAAAAATATAATTTGTTGTCAGCTTGTATTCGTTTTTATTTTCCTTAACAGAAATTTGTCTTGAAACAATCCTGCTTTTATTCTTTGTAAAAACCTCATACAGAATACAATCAGTCTTTGCGATCTCCTCCGCCTTATTTTTGCTTAGGGAATTTTCGGTTGTTACAAGTTCACGGTCAGTTCGGATTTTAAGCCCTACCGGCAGAACAACATCATTGATAAAAAGATTTTCTCCGTGAACTGTACTCACAAAAATATCGTAGTTTTCAAAAGCAAGGTTACACGGAAAATCAAGCCATAAGAATTTTAAATTTTTTCTGTCAACATAATTTTCGGTAGCGTAACTGTAGGTTATTTTTTTCGGAATTGTGAGCGTTCGCTGTTCGGTAACATCGGCATAAACCTTTGCGCTTGCCCTCAGATAACGCATATCGCCCTGTTTGGTTTCGTCAAGTCCGCTGACAAGAATCTGACCGTTCACAACTCCGCTTCCTTTTGTGACAACGGGCTTGCCGTTATATGCCTGAATGCGTGTTATAACACCGTCTTTAACTGCCTTTACATTGCAAGGATTTTTTGAGGAATCATACTTCGGCTTTTTGTAGGTTTCTTTGACTTCAACCGTGACAAGACTGCCCGTTATGTTTATGCTCATCCAACG
>CACXYD010000229.1 GCA_902771755.1 uncultured Ruminococcus sp.
AGCATATTGTGCTAAAACCAATGGTGATTGCGTCACCATCTGCATTTGCGTCTGCCACTGCTTTGAGAACAAGGTATTATCCCTAACATAGATAGCAACGGCTTTTGCAACCTTTTGATGTACACGCAGCTTATGTCCGATGCCTTGTGTCAATTCTAAGAAAACACGCCAAACTTCTTCTTCGTTACTCAAATCTACAACCGTTGTGATTCCGTGTCCGATACTCTTAACAGGCGAAACAAACTTAATATCCTTAACCGTAGAATTATCTCTACCGTTTGCATATAACCATAGTGATACTCCGTTCTTGCCTAATATTCTTTTTATAAAGTCATAGTCAGAATTTGCTAAGTCACCGATTGTTCTTATGCAGTAGTTATTAAGGACTCTTGTTGTAGCTCTCCCTACGCCGAGTAAATCAGAAGCCGGTAAGCCCCAAATCTTTTCCCGGAAGGTTTCTTTTTCAAAAACAGTTACAGCGTCAGGCTTTTTATAATCAGAGCCTAACTTTGCAAATATCTTATTGAAAGAAACGCCTACGGAGATGGTCAAGCCAAGTTCAAACTTTATCCTCTCACGAATCTCATTAGCAACATCTACCGGATTGCCAAACAGCTTTTTTGTGCCGGAAATATCAAGCCAACACTCGTCCATACCGTAAGGCTCTACCTGATTGGTATAATCACAGTAGATTGCTTTTGCCAATTTGGAATACTTCAAGTATTCTTCGTAATGAGGTGGTACAACAACTAAATCAGGACACTTCTGTTTTGCCTGCCATACTGCGTCACCTGTTGCGACCTTGAATGCTTTGGCTTTATAATTTTTTGCAAGTACAATGCCGTGCCGTTCCTCAACTGATCCACAAACAGCAACGGGGTACTGTTTCAATTCAGGGTTTAGCATACATTCGACAGAAGCATAAAAGTTATTCATATCGCAATGCAAAATATTTCGTGTCATTTTTGTAATACCTCTTGACTTAATTCACAACTTAATGTAGAATACAAGTAGTAATTCACAAGTTACTTGCGGGTTACATACCCATTATACACAAGATACTTGTGAAAGTCAAGAGGTAATTTTAATCATTCACAAGTTAGTTGTGAAATCAAGGAGGTTGTAATAATGACATTTGGTGAGAAACTTCGTGAAAGCCGAGCAAAAAAGGGAATGACACAAAGCGAGCTTGCCAAAGCAGCGAATCTCGGTCTAAACACAATTAGTAATTATGAAAGCGGAAAAACATATCCCAAGAAAAGAGAAGTATATGATATACTCGCAGAGATCCTTGAGGTTGACGTTAATTATCTCCGAAATGAAAATGAGGAGTTTATTACTGAAGCATCTGAAAAATATGGATATAGAGGTAAGCAACAAGCCGATCAGCTTGTACAGGAGATTGGCGGCTTATTTGCAGGCGGTGAGCTGTCCGATGATGAAATGGATGGCGTTATGAAAGCTCTCCAAGATATATATTGGGAGTGTAAGGCAGAAAACCGGGAAAAATATACTCCAAAAAAAATAAAAAAATCTGACGAGTAGCGGAGCAAAGTCCGTTTTTTGGGACACTTCTTGATTTATAATTATAGTAGGCAGTAAAAATTCGGGCTGAATTTTCTCGAATTTGCTGTTTTCGGCAAGCGTAAATTAAGAGGTGAGCTTATTGCAATTCATAAAACGACTTAAACACTTGTTCATTTCAAGAAAACATTGCAGTCATAATTGCTTATGGTGTAAGTATTATTCTGACTGTTGTACAGAGATTAAAAGGAATCTATAAGAATATTCCTCTCTGATGTTTTATTCAAGTTAATTACTCTTATTAGGGTGGTGATATTATGATTGATTCATTTTACATTTACTCTAAGGCGACCGAAATGGTTAAGCAAACAGGCACTCGCAATCCTATGAAGATTGCTTCTCTTAGAGGACTCTATGACCAAAATGCTGAAGAGACTGGTACTGAACCACTGTTACCCGATAATCCTACTGATGCTGATCTTGATAAAGCTGCTGATAA
Organism: uncultured Ruminococcus sp.; assembly: GCA_902771755.1. GTDB lineage: Bacteria > Bacillota > Clostridia > Oscillospirales > Acutalibacteraceae > Ruminococcoides. The sequence goes on from CACXYD010000229.1 coordinate 2,024, forward strand.
ATTGATGAAGTTCAGGGCT
>CACXYD010000230.1 GCA_902771755.1 uncultured Ruminococcus sp.
CAAAACTGCGTTTATTGCACATAATCATCCCAGCGGAACGGCTCTGCCTTCGGGAAGTGACCTTGACACAACAAGAATCCTCAAAAGTACGCTTGCAACTGTCGGAATTGAACTCATAGACCATTTCATCATAACTGATGACGATTATGTTTCTCTCCGTGAAAGCAGGCTTGCAGGCAACATTTTCTATTACGAAAAGTAATAATGTTCTTTAAAAGAAACATTTGACAATCAGAAACATCTGTTCTATAATTAAAATCGAAATTTTGTTCGGATATGTTTTCTGTTACAGGACTTTTGTAATAAAGAGCTTTGTAACAGGAAACATAATAAAAAATCCGTATTTGGAATGTGATGTGTATTATGGAATTTAAACTTCATTCAAAATATCAGCCGACAGGCGATCAACCGCAGACAATCGAAAAGCTTGTAAACAGCATAAATGCAGGCAATCGTGAACAGACTCTCCTCGGTGTAACGGGTTCGGGTAAAACTTTTACAATGGCAAATGTCATTCAGAAGGTTCAAAGACCAACCCTTGTGCTTGCACACAACAAAACTCTTGCGGCTCAGCTTTGCAGTGAGTTCAAAGAATTCTTTCCCGAAAATGCGGTTGAATATTTTGTGTCATACTATGATTACTATCAGCCTGAGGCATATGTTGCACAGACGGATACTTACATTGAAAAAGACAGTTCAATCAATGACGAGATTGATAAACTCCGCCACAGCGCAACTCTTGCACTTTCCGAAAGACGAGATGTAATTATTGTTGCCTCGGTTTCTTGTATATACAGCTTGGGCGATCCTATTGACTACCGTAATATGGTAATCTCACTTCGTCCCGGAATGGAAAAGTCCCGTGATGAGCTTGTAAAAAAGCTTGTTGAACTTCAGTATGAACGCAATGATGTAAGCTTTACCCGTAATAAATTCAGAGTTCGTGGTGATGTGGTTGAAATTTTCCCTGCCGCATCAAACGATTCTATAATCCGTGTCGAATTTTTCGGAGATGAAATTGACAGAATTTCCGAAATCAATCCGCTTACGGGCGAACTCAAAGCGGTTCTGAAACATGCCGCAATCTATCCCGCCTCACACTACATTGTGTCGGGAGATAAAATGAAAAAGGCTCTTGCAGAAATTGACAGAGAGCTTGAGGAAAGGCTTGCATATTTTCGTGAAAACGGAAAACTTCTTGAGGCACAGCGCCTTGAACAGCGTACAAGGTATGACATGGAAATGCTGCAGGAAATCGGATTCTGTACAGGCATTGAAAACTATTCAAGAATAATGTCGGGCAGAGCGCCGGGTTCATCGCCGTACACACTTTTAAGCTATTTTCCCGATGATTTTCTGCTCTTTGTGGATGAATCACATGTAACACTCCCACAGGTACGAGGAATGTTTGCAGGCGACTATGCAAGAAAAAAGAGCCTTATTGACTACGGTTTCAGACTTCCGTCTGCACTTGATAACCGTCCGCTCAATTTTGACGAATTCTATTCAAAAATAAATCAGGCTGTTTATGTAAGTGCAACTCCGGGTGATTTTGAACTTGAAAAATCGGCTGTTGTTGCAGAGCAGATTATCAGACCGACAGGACTTCTTGATCCTGAAATTTCGGTAAGACCTACCGAAGGTCAGCTTGATGACCTCGTGTCCGAAATCAATATCCGCACAGCCAAAAATCAAAGAACCCTTGTCACAACCCTCACCAAGAAAATGGCGGAAGACCTTACCGCATATCTTGAAAAGCTGGGAATCAGGGTTCGTTATATGCACCATGATATTGACACAGTCGAAAGAATGGAGATTGTCCGTGATTTAAGACTCGGAGAATTTGATGTTCTTGTCGGAATCAACCTTCTGCGTGAAGGTCTTGATATTCCCGAGGTTTCTCTCGTTGCCGTACTTGATGCCGACAAAGAGGGATTTCTCCGTTCAACCCGTTCGCTTATTCAGATTGCCGGCAGAGCCGCGCGAAACAGCGAGGGTACGGTTATTATGTATGCTGACAGCGTAACTCCGTCAA
>CACXYD010000231.1 GCA_902771755.1 uncultured Ruminococcus sp.
ACGACAAAATGTGGCTTGGCAGGGAACAGATAAAGTCGCTTATGCGCTACGGAATTCTTCCGTCAGATAAAGATATCTGGTACACAATTGCGTTGTTTCACCACTCCGACAGATTTTTGCACCCTAACGAAACGAGTACCTATGACGGACGGAGTGCAACTCTGCCTTTGATGATGAATTTTGCAAATCTTCTGCTCTGCGGTCATACGGAAAGCGGTGGCAGACCACGGCTTGTCCGTCAGCTTGGCGGAGGAACAATACTTCTCGGCGGTGCGGCTTATTACAGCGATGACCACACAAACGCATTTTCTATGATTTATGTTTCGGACAAAAAGCCGACAATGGGATATATTCCGTATGTATATGAAAACGGCTGGACCGACTATGATTTTTATCATCAGGAACTCGATGTTGAAAAGTGCAAAAGTTTTGCGCCTGACGGAAAATTCTATGAGACTGTAACGGTTATGTGCAGGTCGGGCGATGATAGTTTTAAAATAAACTTTGATAAAATCGAAGTCAGAGAATACGAGAAAAACGGAGTAAAGTATATCAGCCTTGAAAGCAACAGCGATATTTCAAATGATTTTTATATTTCAACCAATATTTCTTTAAATGAAAAATCGCCGTTAAAAATATCTTTGAATCCCACCAAAAACAGGGTTGTCGGTGCAATTCTCGATTATGACGAATTCAGTAATTTTGCCGATAATCACGGTGACAATGCCGACAGCGTATGCGAAATTGTTTTGCAGAACCGAGAAGTTCTGTTTTCATTTAACGGCTTTTCCGCTGAAAATGTCAATGTAACCGACAAAAATCTTCTTGAAGATATACGATTGCTTGAAAAAAGCTTTGATGTGATTTTCAAACTTCCGAGTGTTGTTACCGACAGGGACAAAAGCAAGATTGAAATTCTCAAAACCATGGCGACAAAGGGCTATACCGACAGAATAAAACCGCTTAGCTCGTTTACAATTACGGCTGATTATGACAGGATGAACAGGATAATATCATCCGCCCGTTGTGAAAATCTTTTTCAGATAAAAAGGGAAGAGGTGTTCGCAATCAACCTTTTCGGTGTGAATGTGAACCTCGGCAAGGTTACAATGTGTTCGTTCCCCTTCAAGCTTGACATGAGTGATGCCGAATACAAATTCAAAACTTTCAGAGAAGATGATGTGAGAACAAGCTTTGCAAAGGAAAAGCAGATTCCGCACCTTGCACCTCTCGGAAAAAACGACAACCTCGATTTTAAACTTGATTTCTGATTTTGCGGTGGCGAATATGATAAAACTAAAACAGAAAAATGATAAAATAATACGCAGAATGGTGTTGAATGCCGCCTTCGGAATTGTCCTTATGGAAATTTCGGGTGCGGTAACATACATAATTGACGGTATCATTACAAGCCGTTTTATCGGCAGTACGGCGCTTTCGGCAAGCAGTATGGCAGGCTTTTGCTTTACGCTTTTTGCCGTAATCAGCGGAGTGATTTCCGCAGGAGCGCAACAAATTTGTTCAAACGATGTCGGCAAAGGCAAGGTTAAAGAGGCGAACAAAACCTTTTCGGCAGTTGTGTTTGTAACGCTTGTGCTGTCGGTTTTGGTTGCACTTTTCGGAATAATTTTCCCCGGACTTGTGGCAAACCTTGTCGGTGCGTCAACGAGCGATGCCGAGCTTTACGGCTACGCAAGGGACTACATTCAGGGCTTTTTCATCGGCGCACCCGGTCATATTTTCATTGCCGTGCTTATTCCCGAGGTTCAGCTTGAGGGCAAAAACAAACTCATAACGGCGTCAATTGCAGTTTTGACAGTTGCCGATATCCTCGGTGATTTGCTCAATGTGCTTGTTTTCCACGGCGGAATGTTCGGAATGGGACTTGCAACCTCAATAAGCTATTTTTTGAGTGCGGTTGTATTGATGTTTGCATTTCTCAGAAAAGAATCAATGCTGAAAATCAGTTTCAAAAACATGAGCTTTTCTGCCATGCCGTCACTTCTCAACATAGGACTTCCCCGTGCAACAAAGCGAATCGGCAACCTCGTGCGTCCTCTTGTCATCAACCGACTTATTCTCATTGCGGGCGGAAGTATTGCAATGGCGGCATTTTCTGTTGAACAGAACCTAAGATATTTTACCGAGAGTGTCGGAGTGGGAATTGCGGGAGCGGCATTTCTGCTTGTCGGTATGTTTATCGGTGAAAAGGACGGTTCATCTCTCAAAAAGACAAACGCTGTTTCAATCCGTTATATAATCTTTGGTGTGGGAGCGCTTGCGGTTGTTTATTTCATTGCCGCACCGTGGCTTGCAATGCTGTATCATTCCACAACATCACCGTCCTACGGTTGGGCGGTAGCCGTGTTGAGATGTCACGCAGTCAGCCTTCCGTTCCTTGCATTCAATGAATTTTACATCAGCCTTGTTCAGGCAACAGGCAAAATCAAGCTTGCACACTTTGTAACCTTCCTCAACAAGTTTGCGTACATTGTGGCTCTCAGCTTTGCACTTCAGCCGTTCGGTGTGTGGGGATTGTGGCTTGCAATTCCGCTCAGCGAAATCCTTCTCTGTGCAACAATCGTTGTTGTAAATGCCGTGAAAAATGCAAAGAATCCCAAAAGAAAATCACCGTTCAGCCTTTGTGATGATGTCAATGAAAATCCCGATTCATCCGTTGAACTCACAATTGAAGGCAAAGACGATGTTTTTGAAATGAACAGAATTGTCGAGGAGTTTTGTCAAAAACAGAATATGGACAGCAAGCAAAGCTATTATGTTCAGCTGTTTTTTGAAGAAATGGCAATGCTCATTATCGACCACGGCTTTGACGGCAAAAAGAAGTATTCTGTTGCAATCAGAATCTACAAGGACGATGACTCGCTCATTTTGCGAACCAAGGATAATTGCAGGGCATTTACCGCTCAGGAACAGAAAACTATGTATGACAAATCCGCAAGCGGTGAATATCTCGGAATCCGTATGGTGCTCGGACTTGCAAAAGATGTTAAGTACATCAACACCATGAATATAAACAATTTTATAGTTACGATTTAATCTGTGCGGAGTACGGTTCACGCTGTATTCCGCTTTGTTTTTGCTCTTGTTTGAAAATTTCTCTCCTATTCTTCATA
>CACXYD010000232.1 GCA_902771755.1 uncultured Ruminococcus sp.
AGGTTATTTAAATCCATGGTGCTCAAATATTTAACATCCGTAGACATACCGCAAACCATTCTTATTCCGATATTGCTCGTTGGATCCTCGCTTTCATGAAGCTTGATCCATTCTGTGGGGTCAAACTGATTGCAGTTATCCCTGATTCTGAGCGTCCAGCCCTTATTCAGTTTTATAACGCGGATATCGATACTGTGTTTTTTCTTGTCCGCAAAGCCGAATTCAACAATATTGTTGCTGAGTTCCTCAACAAACAGCGAAATCATCATAGATTCCTTTGGAGAAGCACCCTTTCGCTCGCAAAATTCTGAGACTGCCTCAGAAGCAGGAATGATTTGACTTTTTTCAGTTACCGAGAAGTCCATCAAATCGTCGTCGGGTACGCCAAACGGTTCCTTGAGGAAAAGGAAATCCTTTGCTTTGAAAGGCAATCCGCGTTTTTTTATTGCCGCCGATACAATAATAGTTGTCAGATTAAGCAGTTCTCCGATAATAAATGCCAGCCAAACAGCGTCGGTGTCAAGCCATCCGAACAATACGAACGCAGGGAGAACAATGAACAAAAAGCTGTCGAGGAAACAGATGATATTAGAAATCCCCATTCGTCTCATGCCCTGGGTGTAGTTGATAAAGACGACGTTCAAGCCGTAGAATATAATACTTACAGCGTAGAACCTGAGACCTCTTGCGGCAAGCGAAACCATTTTCGCGCCCTCGGCAGAACCAAACGCGCCTGCAATGCTGTCTGCAAATATCAATAGCAATGCGCTGAGAACAGCTCCGACAATTATCGTTGTTTTTACGGAAACCTTAATCAACGCCTCAGCCGCGACTCTATCCTGCTCGCCGAGTATCATACCGGCAATCATGGCGGTAGTCATTGCTACGCCGAGCATAGTTGACGAGGTAAAGTTGAGAACGGTATTTACAACGCCGAGAGCGGCAACCGCAGTGCTTGATAATACTGAAGCAACCATTATCTGATTAAGAGACGCGTTTCTAAGCATTGCCGAAGCCGAACCGACAGCAGATGACGAGCCTGTTCCGATGATTTCACCCAAATCCCTGAGCTTAAGATTTATCTGGGAGCCGTCAAAATTATCTGTAAGAGAACCGGAAATGGCAAACTTACCCGAAAGATGCTTTTTGTAGGCTGCAAGAGTTGCATTTAACACAGCATCTGCCTGAACATCAATTGTATTTTTGCGGAGTGTATTGCTTACTCCTACATTTTTAATATTCAAAAGCGGACGGGAAGGAGAACAACAGTCCTAAAAGATAGTCCGAGGTCAAGCTTAAAAGCTTTGCCGAGTTGCCTCTTGCGCCAAGCATAACACAAATAGGATCTCTGAAAATAAGCATAATAACAATCATCAAAGTAGCAACGATAGCCGTAATCACCATGCACATTGAAAACGCTCGTCTTGCCTTATCCGCGTTGCCCGCTCCGAGCCTCTGAGCGCAAATAATCTGTGCGCCCGTAGCAAGAACTCCGCTGAACGCTGTTGCAAGGTTAATAATAGGGGTAACAAGACCGTAGGCAGCCATGCTGTCCGGACCAAGGAACCTACCTATAATAATACCGTCAATAACTACTCCGAGCATCGTAGCAATAGCCGCGGCAATAATACTTAAAACCGAATTGCGGAACAGTTTACCGATAATCTTTCCGTTGTTTTTCATTTTTTTCAATTCCTATTCAATAGATTTTTTTATTTTCAAGATATTCTGACCGTTTTTATATTCGTATTCAACTAAGTTCATAGTTTTCTTAACAAGAAAGATTCCCAAACCTCCAATCTCACGTTCTTCTGCCGAAAGTGAAATATCCGGCTCGACAATATTAAGAGGATTGAACGGCTTTCCGCTGTCAATAAATGTTATTATCACAGACAGGGGGGATTCTTCAACCTCAAATCTTACGGTTGCATTGCCGACATCGGGATGATACGCGTACTGCGCAATGTTACCGAACAGCTCGTCAATCGCAATTGAAATCTGTGTTTGAGCCTTGATCGGGCAGTTGAGCTTTTCAAGCTCTTCGATAATAAAATTAGTAACTGTTTCAATGTTTTCAACAGCTGCTACAATCGTTAATTCTTTCATAGTTATTTACCTTTATATATACAGCATAGTCAAATCATCAAATTGATAGTTGTATTTAATAATCTTAATAAATATTACTTAATAATATAACATTTTTATGAACACAAATCAATATTATGAACAGAATTTTAACTTGCTATAAAAAATTTGATACCAAAAAATATTTTTCTCCATTTTGTAAAATAATACATTTAAACTGCATTATGATGCAAAATAATAAGGAAATGCGTGATTATTTAAACGCAAAAATCTGCCGAAAGACTTGACGACCACC
>CACXYD010000233.1 GCA_902771755.1 uncultured Ruminococcus sp.
GCAAGGGCAAAATACCCCGACTGCTCCCTCGCTGATCTCTACGATGAACTCACGATGCCGCCAGAACTGCGCAAGGCTCACCAAGCCAACGATAAGGCGGTAATGCAAGCGTATGTCTTCAAACCCGATATGCCCGAAAGCGAGATCGTCGCCGAATTGATGAAAATGTACCAGAAGTTGACGGAGGGGAAATGAGTATAAGAATATGGAGGTGGTATAATGCGTGAATATAAAGAATGCTATATTGCTGTACTTGATCTCTTAGGCTTTAAAACAGCTTTGAAAAATTATAGTTGCGATGAGATTGCTTCATTCTTTGATGAAATAAATGAAGAATACACAATCTCTTACACGAAAACAGGTAAGCCTATTGTTGACGAGGGCGAAATACATATAAAGGTTATGTCTGACTCAATATGTATTTTCATTGATTCTTCAATTAAAAATGCATTACCAGCTCTTGTAGCAACTTGCGACTACCTTCAAATAAGAATGCTACGATTAAAAGAGCCAATGCTTTCCAGAGGTGCTATAGTAAAAGGATTAATATACCAAAACAAAGATGTATTGTTTGGAGAAGGATTTGTCCGTGCATATTTCATGCAAGAGTATGAAGCAGTTTATCCTCGTATTATTATTGATAAGAATGTCATAGAAGACTATAAATGCCCAATTGAGACTGATCAAGAGTATTTAGATAGTCTTATTACAAGAGATTTTGATGGCTATTACTTCTCGGATTACTTGGCACTATTTTATATTTTGAATCATGAACAAGAAGCATGGAAGAAATTCATAATATGTGTGAAGAATAAAGTGAAGAACGAAAAAGATGGAAAAGTAAGAGCAAAGTATTCATATATAAATGAAAGCCTTCCAAGAATAAAAGAAAAATTCTGGAAACATACTATGAAAAATCTTGATAAAGAGTTGAAAGGAGAATAATATGTCAGAAGAAATACGAGTGTGGGGAATACATACCCTTGATGATAACCTTTTCTTGAAAGAAAATGTGATAGCTATTGGCTGGCATGAAATGGGTGATCTCAGTTTGATTGATGCAAACCGGGATGCCTTTAAGGAACAGATTGAAGAGATACGTGTATGCTGTACCGGTTTGCTCTTGAAGTTCAAATCGGCGATTACATAGTTTTTCCATCAAAAATTAATAGAGAGATCAACATAGGTACTATTGAGAGCGATTATATCTATAACCCGGATGAAGAGGTTTATGTTCAGCAGCGAAAAGTAAAATGGCTAAAACATTTGCCCAGGACAGTCTTTTCGCAGGGTTCATTGTATGAGATAGGTTCGGCTATGTCTTTCTTTTCTGTAAAGAACTATGCGGATGAGTTCCTGGCTGCACTGGACAAGGATTTCAAAGCTAATTATTCTTCGTACAGCAATGATGATGAAACAGTTGCCGCAACAGCTGATGAGATCATTGAGAATACAAGAGACTACATTCTTAAAGAATTAAGCAGAAACCTCAAAGGATATGCACTTGAAGAATTTGTTGCAGATCTTTTGAGTGCAATGGGATATAGGACGACTGTTTCACAGCACGGCGGAGATAGCGGTATAGATATCACCGCATATAAAGATGAACTTCCTCCAAGAATACTTGTTCAAGTTAAGAGTCAAGACGGTGATATAAAAGAGACAACCATTCAATCATTGAAGGGTGCAATGCGAGAAGGTGACTATGGTTTGTTTGTCACGCTTTCAAATTATACTAAAAAAGCTCAGAAATACCTTGATAGCACACCTATTATAAGAGGAATAAATGGAAAAGAACTTGTTGAGCTGATATTGAATGAAAAGTATAGAAAGATGATTCCACTGAAAATGGTTTACATACCAGTTAGTAATAATTCGTAATATAAAATTAAGAGCCCCGCTGAAAAGTGGGCTCTTTTATTGTCTTGAAAAATTCGCCGAACGAGCAAACAAATGTATGTAACCCCCGCAGCTGCGGTGAAATCTCTGTTTGCCGGTTGTTTGCTGGTGTTTGCTTGTTTGCTCAAAATATTGATGTGAGCTTTGGCGGATTAAAAATGTCCTTGCAAACGGTTTTTAAATGTCCTGCAAAACTATACACTTTGAAAATTTTTACCCATAATAGAATCAGAGAGCACTCGTAAGGGTGCTCTTTTTCGTTGGTGCACATTACTATCTGTATAGTAACTCAGATCACATATATTTTTGAAAGCGGCGAGTTTACAGAGTTTGTGCGGCACGGCTGCGGTCAAAAGCTGTTCTAAGTGACACGGGTGACAGTAACATACCCCTGTGCGATTTTACCGTCACTACCGTCACCCACACTATGAAAATCCTTTGTCTGCGTTATTTTCAGGGTAACGGTAACTGTGACGGGTGACGGTAGGGGTGACGGTAACTCTCGCACTGTGAGCCGATTTGTGAGCGTCTTGTTTGCGCCGACAAGTTACCCGAGCCGCAACCCGAAAACGCCGTACAGAGCAGCGTGGCGCAGGTGTGAGCATAAGTGTGGGGTATATCTCAAATTACGCCGAACAACCGAACAAAGCAACTCAAATCCCGTAGATATGCTGTTTGCGCTGTTCGTTTTCTGTTCGTTCTTGTTCGGCAATGTTCGTTCTGTGTTCGTTTTGGTAATTTCTTTGAAACCTCGCAGTTGTGCTGAAAGCAGTAGTTGTTCGTTCTGTTCGGCGAAAAA